>NZ_JBEYYJ010000033.1:0-116613 GCF_040645475.1 Streptomyces sp. NPDC046759
CGGGGCATGCGGGCGGGGCGGCCCCGCACCGATGGGGCCGCCCCTCCCGCATGCCCGGAGAACGCGGCACGCAGGCCGTTGCGCGGGCCCGCATCGGCAGAGCGCCCGTACGCCGCCCGGTGAGGTCCGCATAATGTGCTGAGACATCCGATGTCTGAGCGGTGGGAGGGCTGGTCATGGCAGTCACCGACGAGGCGATCGAGAAGATCAAGGGGATGATCGTCTCCGGTGCGCTGGGGCCCGGGGACCGGCTGCCCAAGGAGAGTGAACTGGCCGCCGAGCTGGGCCTGTCCCGGAATTCGCTGCGGGAGGCCGTGCGGGCGCTGTCGCTGATCCGGATCCTGGACGTGCGGCAGGGCGACGGCACCTATGTCACCAGCCTCGACCCGCAACTGCTGCTGGAGGCGCTGAGTTTCGTCGTCGACTTCCACCGCGACGACACCGTGCTCGAGTTCCTTGCGGTGCGCCGGATCCTGGAACCGGCCGCGACGGCGATGGCGGCGTTCCGGATCGGCGAGCAGCAACTGGACGCCCTGTCCACGCAGTTGGACGCGCTCGGCGGCGACCCCTCGGTGGAGGAGCTGGTCGCCGCCGATCTGGAGTTCCACCGCGGCATCGTGCGCGGCGCCGGCAACTCGGTGCTGTGCTCCCTGCTGGACGGACTGTCGGGTCCCACCACGCGGGCCCGGATCTGGCGGGGCCTCACCCAGGAGGACGCGGTCGGCCGCACCTTGCGCGAGCACCGGGCGATCCTGGCCGCGCTGCGCGACCGGGACGCGGAGGCGGCGCGCTCCTGGGCGACCGTGCACATCGCGAGCGTGGAGCAGTGGCTGCGGTCCACGCTGTGAGGCGGCCGGGGGGCGCCTCGGCAGGCACGGGCCGTCTTCAGCGCTCGGGTGTTCCTCGGTGGCGAACGGGGCAGTGATCCGGTCACTCCCCCACACGAGGGGGCTGCGGGCGCCCCCGCCGGACGCCGTAAGGTTGGTGAGTCAGGCGAGGGCACGTCGGAAGGAGGCACTGGGTGATCGAGCTGGAGGGGGTTCCCGAGCTGATCGACCCAGTCATGGTGGCCGCGTTCGAGGGCTGGAACGATGCCGGCGACGCCGCCTCCACGGCGGTCGCGCATCTGGAGCGGGAATGGAAGGGCGAGGTGTTCGCGGCGCTGGACGCCGAGGACTACTACGACTTCCAGGTGAACCGGCCCACGGTGTTCATGGACGGCGGTGTGCGCAAGATCACCTGGCCGACGACCCGGCTGTCGGTGGTCCGCGTCGGCGGCGAGAAGCCGCGCGACCTGGTGCTGGTGCGCGGCATCGAGCCGTCCATGCGC
Source organism: Streptomyces sp. NPDC046759 (assembly GCF_040645475.1). Lineage (NCBI taxonomy): Bacteria > Bacillati > Actinomycetota > Actinomycetes > Kitasatosporales > Streptomycetaceae > Streptomyces > Streptomyces sp. NPDC046759. Next base: position 1,331 of record NZ_JBEYYJ010000033.1, read on the forward strand.
TGGCGCTCGTTCTGCAACGAGCTGCTCGGCTTCGCACACGAACTGGGCGTCGAGCTGGTCGTCATCCTGGGCGCCTTGCTCGGTGACACCCCGCACACGCGCCCGGTGCCGGTCAGCGGGGTGACGTCCGACGCGGACCTGGCCCAGCGGATGGACCTGGAGGAGACCAAGTACGAGGGCCCGACGGGCATCGTCGGCGTCCTGCAGGAGGCGTGCGCGCACGCCGGTGTCCCCGCGGTGTCGCTGTGGGCGGCCGTACCGCACTACGTCTCCCAGCCGCCCAACCCGAAGGCCACGCTGGCGTTGCTGAACCGGCTGGAGGACCTGCTGGACCTGCGCATTCCGCAGGGCGAGCTGCCCGAGGACGCGCGTGCCTGGCAGGTCGGCGTGGACCAGCTGGCCGCCGAGGACAGCGAGGTCGCCGAGTACGTGCAGACGCTGGAGGAGGCCCGGGACACCGCGGAGCTGCCGGAGGCGTCGGGCGAGGCGATCGCCCGCGAGTTCGAGCGGTATCTGCGGCGCCGGGACGTGGGCCCTCCGGGCGGTAAGCCGCGGCCGCCTGCCGCCGGCGGCGGAGGCAAGGACGACGAGGACAACTCGGAGGACTGAGAGTGTGGAAAGGGGCGGTTCCTCTCCGGGAACCGCCCCTTTCCGTACGGGCGACTGCCGCGAGGGGGTCGGTCGTCCGCTGCGCCGTTGTGGCCGGTCGCGCAGTTTCCCGCGACCCTCGCGGGACGCCCCCCTCACCGTGCTTAGAGGGCCACCCCCAACAGCGCGTCCACCGTGCGCGTGACGACGCCCGGTGCGCCCGTGTCCGTGCCGCCGTGTTCCTCCTGGTGAGCCGCCCAGCGGTCCACCGCGGCCAGGGCGGTGGGGGCGTCGAGGTCGTTGGACAGGGCCTCGCGGATTTCCTCGACCAGGGTGTCGGCCAACGGGCCGTCGGGCCGGGAGACGGCCGCGCGCCAGCGGCCGAGGCGGGCCACGGCGTCCTCGAGGACCTGGTCGGTCCACTCCCACTCGGCGCGGTAGTGGTGGGCCAGCAGGGCGAGCCGGATGGCGGCCGGGTCGACGCCGTCGCGGCGCAGCCGGGAGACGAAGACGAGGTTGCCCTTGGACTTGGACATCTTCTCGCCGTGCAGGGCGACCATGCCCGCGTGGACATAGGCCTTGGCCATGGGGAACTCGCCGGTGAGCACCTGGGCGTGCGAGGCGCCCATCTCGTGGTGCGGGAAGGCGAGGTCGGAGCCGCCGCCCTGGACGTCGAAGCCCATGCCGAGGTGGTCGAGGGCGATCGCGACGCACTCGATGTGCCAGCCGGGCCGGCCCCGGCCGAGGGAGGCGCCGTCCCAGCTGGGCTCGCCCTCCCGGGCCGCCATCCACAGCATCGGGTCGACCGGGTTCTTCTTGCCCGGACGGTCCGGGTCGCCGCCGCGCTCGGCGGACAGCAGCCGCATGGCGGCCGCGTCGAGGTTCGAGACCTTGCCGAAGTTCGGGTCGGACTCGACGGAGAAGTAGATGTCACCCTCCAGCTCGTAGGCGGCGCCGAGTTCGCGCAGCCGCTCCACGAGGGGGACGATGCCGGGTATCGCCTCGACGGCGCCTATGTAGTGCTGGGGCGGGAGCATCCGCAGGGCGGTCATGTCCTCGCGGAAGAGGGCCGTCTCCTTCTCGGCGAGGGCGACCCAGTCGACACCGTCCCGCTCCGCGCGCTCCAGCAGCGGATCGTCGACGTCGGTGACGTTCTGGACGTAGTGGACCTGCCGCTTGGTGTCGAGCCACACGCGCTGAACCAGGTCGAACGCGTTGTAGGTCGCCGCGTGCCCCATGTGGGTGGCGTCGTACGGGGTGATGCCGCAGACGTAGATACGGGCGACGGGACCGGGGTCGAGGGTGACGAGGCCGCCGGTCGCGGTGTCGTGGATCCTCAGGTCGCGGCCCTGACCAGGCAGGGCGGGGACCTCGGAAGCGGGCCAGGCATGCATGTACATGAGCCTAACCGGCCACCAGCTGCGTATACGAACGGGATGGCGTCGGATGGCCGGTTACGCGGTCTTGCGCATCGGCGGCCGGTGTGCTGATCGTGCTCACACCGGTGGCCAGGGGATCGCCGGCCACTCGCCGCTCGGTTCCGGGTGCACCCCCGTGGTGAGCAGCGCGTCGACGCGCGCACGTGTGGCGTCGGTCTCGGCCGGGGTGATCAGTCCGGCCAGCCGCGCGCCCAGTGACCCGTCCAGTGTTGCGCGCAGTCCCTCGAGGACGTCGACGGCCTCGGCGGTCAGCGGCTCGCCCGCCCAGCCCCACAGCAGCGTGCGCAGCTTGTCGTCGACGTTGAAGGTGACGCCGTGGTCGATGCCGTAGAGCCGGCCGTCGACGGTGGGCAGCAGATGGCCGCCCTTCCGGTCGGCGTTGTTGATCACCGCGTCGAGGACGGCGAGCCGGCGCAGCCGCTCGTCGTCGGCGTGCACGAGGAGCGCGGTGCGGCCCTCGCCGACCTCCGCGAGGCCGATCGCCTTCCAGCCCGGCTCCGGCTCCTCCGCGTCGACGAGGGCGAGCAGCTCCGCCTCGGCCTGGGCGTCGATCCACAGCTGGCACATCCCCTCGCCGTACGGCCCGTCGCGCAGCACGGTCGGCGGGACCAGCCCCCACCCGGTGGCCTCGGAGACCTGGTAGGCGGCCACCTCGCGGCCGGCCAGGGTGCCGTCGGGGAAGTCCCACAGCCGGCGCTCCCCGGCCACCGGCTTGTAGATGCAGGAGGCCTGCCGGCCGTCGAGGGCGATGGTGCAGAACAGTGCGGCGTTGGACGCCTCGCGGATCCGGCCGCGCACGGTCAGCTCACCCCGCGCGAGCAGTTCGGCGGCCTCGGCGTCGGCCGCCACGTCCTCGGACGTCACGCTCCGCGGCGGTATCCGTTCTGGCGCGGACATACGTGTCCTTCCGGATCGAGCGGGAGGCTGCACAGCGGACACGGCGGCCGCCCGGCGTTGACGATGTCGAGGGCGCGCTTGGCGAAGGCCCGGGCCTGCGCGCCGGTCAGCCGGACCCGCAGCATCGGGGGCCCGTTCTCCTCGTCCTGGAGCAGTCGCTCCTCGGCCTCTGCGAGGTCCTCCTCGGTGTCGGCGTCCAGCTCGACGAGGGCCTGCGCCTCCACGATCATGCGCTGTTCCTCGCCGTCCCAGGCCAGTGCCATGGTGCCGACGCGGAACTCCTCCTCGATGGGGGTCTCGAGCGGGGCGTTGTCGGCGTTCTCGGTGGGGGCCATGGCGGGGACCGCGGCGCTGCCACCACTGCGCCGTACGACCTCGTCGAGCAGTTCGTCCATGCGCTCGGCGAGCGCGGCCACCTGGGTCTTCTCCAGAGCCACGCTGGTCACCCGAGAGCCTGCGGTGGCCTGGAGGAAGAACGTACGGCGTCCGGGCAGTCCGACCGTGCCGGCCACGAAGCGGTCCGGCGGGTCGTAGAGGAACACCTGACGGGACACGTCCTGTCTCCAGTGAGAGTGAGTTCGAGAGTTTCAGCGGTGCGGGCCATAGCGGACACGCGACTGTGCGGATCGCTTCACCCTACTGCGGCCGACGATCACGGTGCGCCCGCACCACCTCCGACCGGTGCGTCGCCCTCACTGGGTTCCTCGCGCGGGGCGAGCGAAGCGAAGTCCCCGGTGTCCCCGAGGCGGACCAGGAACGGCCTGAGGCGTGTGTAGCGGATCGCGGTGACGGAACACGGCTCGACGGAGATCCGCTGGAAGAGGTCGAGGTGGAGGCCGAGGGCGTCGGCGACCAGGGACTTGATGATGTCCCCGTGGGAGCACATGAGGTAGACGGCGTCGGCACCGTGGTCGCGCTCCACGCGCGCGTTCCACTCGCGCACGGCCTCGGCCGCGCGGGTCTGCATGGCGCGCATGGACTCGCCGCCGGGGAAGGCGGCGGCCGACGGGTGGGCCTGGACGACGTCCATCAGCGGTTCGTCCTTGAGCTCGGCGAGCTTCCGGCCGGACCAGTCGCCGTAGTGGCACTCCCCGATCCGCTCGTCGGTGTGGGCGGTGAGGCCCGGGCGGGCCTCGAGCAGCGGGCGTAGGGTCTCCTGGCAGCGCTCGAGGGGGCTGGTGACCACCTCGGAGATCGGCAGCGCGGCGAGCCTGCCGGGCAGCGCGGCGGCCTGGGCGGCGCCGCGCTCGTCCAGGGCGACGCCTGGCGTCCACCCGGCGAGGAGTCCGGATGTGTTGGCGGTGGAGCGTCCGTGCCTGACGAGGATCAGCGTGGGCATGCGGCCCAGGGTAGGCGTATCAGCACATGCCCCGGATACCGGGCGAAGGGAGAATGCGCTCCGTGATCGTCGACTGCGCCATTTATCGGCACGGGCACCGCACCGAGGGCCCCGAGGACCTGTCAGACGCGCTCGCCGAGGCACGGGCCGAAGGCGGGTTCGTGTGGATCGGGCTGTACGAGCCGTCCGAGCGGGAGTTCGACCTGGTCACCCAGGAGTTCGGGCTCCATCCGCTGGCGGTGGAGGACGCCCTGAACGCGCACCAGCGGCCCAAGCTGGAGGTGTACGACGACTCGCTGTTCATGGTGCTGAAACCGGTCGTGTACGAACCGGAGAGCGACACGGTCTCCACCGGCGAGGTGATGGTCTTCGTCGGCGACGGCTTCGTGGTCACCGTCCGCCACGGCGAGGGCTCGCCGCTGGCCGCCGTACGGCGCCGGCTGGAGGAGGAGCCGGAGATGCTCGACAAGGGCCCGACGGCCGTGCTGTACGCGATCTCGGACGCCGTCGTGGACCACTATCTGGAAGTGGCGACCGAGCTGCAGACCGATCTGGACGAGCTGGAGGCGGAGGTGTTCCAGCCGGAGAGCGGCGGCTCGCGCGGCACCGCCTCCCGGATCTACGGCTTCAAACGGCAGATCCTGGAGTTCCGGCGGGCCACCGGGCCGCTGACGCTGCCGCTGTCCCGGCTCGCGGGCACCGGCGCGCCGGGCGGCGGGGTGCCGTTCGTGCACGACAAGGCGCGCCCGTTCTTCCGGGACGTGGGCGACCACCTGACGCGGGTGAACGAGTCCGTGGAGGGCCTGGACCGGCTGGTGTCGGACGTCCTGTCGGCGCACCTGGCGCAGATGAGCGTGCGGCAGAACGACGACATGCGGAAGATCTCCGCGTGGGCGGCGATGGCCGCGGTCCCCACGATGATCGCGGGGATCTACGGCATGAACTTCGACCACATGCCGGAGCTGCACTGGCTGTGGTCGTATCCGGCGGTGATCTTGTTGATGGTCGTCCTGGAAGTGCTGCTGCACCGCCTGTTCAAGCGGCGCGGCTGGCTGTGACGCCTGCGACGGTTCAGGCGAACTCGTGGGCGGGGGCGGCGGGGCCGCCGAGGGGGTCGCGGCGCTCGGGGATGCGGAGGGTGGCCATGCGGCGCCAGCCCGCCAGGCGCTCGTAGGCGTACACCGCGTGGATGCCCGCGGCGAGCAGCGCGTACCTGCTCCGGGGCCAGCCGAGGATGCGGCCCATGTGGGCCATCACGGCGAGGCTGACGTCACGGTAGACGCGGATCTCGGCGAGGGCGCACTCGCGCAGGGTGCGCTGGATCAGCCGGCCGTGCCCGGCGGCGGCGAAGCGCAGCAGCTCCTCGTGGGTGTAGGCGAGGTGGTTGACCTCGTCGTCGCAGATCATGCGGACGGCCCTGCCGACGTGGGGGTGGTCGGCGAAGTGCCTGAGCAGCAGCTCCATCTGTTCGGCGGCGCGCTGTTCGGTGACGCGGCTGTGGCAGAGGTAGACGATGATGTCCCGCTCGGTGAGCGGCTCGTCCCGCTTGAGTCGTTCGTGGGCGAGACCGATGCCGTGCCGCTCCAGGAGCATCGTGTAGTCGGTCGCGGGCGGTACGGCGACCGGAATGAGCCCGCGCTTCCTCAGCAGGGCGTTGAACAGGCGCCCGTGCTTGTCCTCGTCGGCGCCGTGGCGGGCGATCTTCGGGGCCAGCGCGCGTTCGCTCGGCGGCACGAGGGCGGCGATCCGTCCGTTCTCCCAGCCGCCCTGGGACTCCCCGCCGGCGGCGATGGAGCAGAAGAGCCGGAACGACTCGTCGTTGTCGAGGATCTCCCGGAACAGACTCCTGGCCGACAGCATGGACGCCACCTCTCCGCAAGACTGCGGAGCATTCCGCAGCATTTCCGTACGGCTCCGCAAAGAACGAGTCAAATGCGGGCAGAGAGGGGTCGCAACACGGGTGTCTGCCGGCTCGGCCGAAAGAAGGAACACCGGGTTCGTAACCGCCTGGCGCCGGGAGCGTTGTCTCCGGTGACGGCCGTGGCGGGGAAGACCCCCGAGCCCCCACCACGGCCGCTGAATCCTCTAGGCCAGACCGGCGCGCTCCAGGGCCTCGGTGCCGGCCCGCAGGGAGGCGATCCGCTCCTCCAGCGTGAACCCGGCCGGCGCCAGGCTGAGCGTGGTGACACCGGCCGCGGCGTAGGCCTTCATCCGGTCGGCGATGCGGTCGACGGAGCCCAGCAGGGTCGTCTTGTCGATGAGGTCCTGCGGGATCGCGGCCGCCGCACCCTGCTTGTCGCCGGACAGGTACTTCTGCTGGATCTCGGCGGCCTCCTTCTCGTATCCCATGCGCTGCGCGAGCCGGTTGTAGAAGTTCTGCCTGGCGCTGCCCATGCCGCCGACGTAGAGGGCGGTGTAGGGGCGGAAGGTGTCGGCGAGGCGGGCCACGTCCTTGTCGTCGCCGACGGACAGCGGCAGGGTCGGGCACACGTCGAACCCGTCGAGGGTCCTGCCCGCCTTCTCCCGGCCCGCCCGCAGGTGGGTGATCGTGGTCTCCTCCAGGTGCTCGGCGGAGGGGAAGATCAGCAGCGCGCCGTCGGCGATCTCGCCGGTCTGCTCCAGGTTCTTCGGGCCGATCGCGGCGATGTAGAGCGGGATGTGCTCGCGCTGGGGGTGCACGGTCAGCTTGATCGGCTTGCCGGGGCCGCCGGGCAGCGGCAGCGTCCAGTGCTCGCCCTCGTACGTCAGCCGCTCCCGGGTCATCGCCTTGCGCACGATCTCCACGTACTCGCGGGTGCGGGCGAGAGGCTTGTCGAACTTGACGCCGTACCAGCCCTCGGAGACCTGCGGCCCGGACACGCCGAGGCCGAGCCGGAAGCGTCCGCCGGAGAGCGAGTCGAGCGTCGCGGCCGTCATCGCGGTCATCGCGGGCTGGCGCGCCGGGATCTGGAAGATGGCCGAGCCGACGTCGATCCGCTCGGTCTGCGCGGCGACCCACGACAGGACCGTCGGCGCGTCGGAGCCGTAGGCCTCGGCGGCCCAGCACACCGAGTAGCCCAGCCGGTCCGCCTCCTGGGCCACGGCCAGATTGTCCCCGTCCATTCCGGCACCCCAGTAGCCGAGGTTGATCCCGAGCTGCATGGCCGATTCCCCTTACCCATGAGTAACGTCCTTGTCGGGGCGACCTTAGCGCGGGGGCGGGGCCGGGGGCAGGACCTGGCCTGGACAGGGACGGTGATCACGCGGTGCGCCAGGCGGTTTCCGAGTTGTCCACAGGCAACCCACCGCACGGGTTCTGGCCAGTAATCTCGCCCGCATGGAGCAGAGGCATCTCGGCCGTACCGGCCTGCGCGTGTCCCGGATCGGACTCGGCACCCTCACCTGGGGCCGGGACACCGACGAGCACGACGCCGCGGACATGCTGAAGGCGTTCTGGGAGGCCGGCGGCACCCTCGTCGACACCGCGGACGTGTACGGCGACGGAGAGGCGGAGTACCTGCTCGGGAGGCTGATGGACGGCCTGGTCCCGCGCCGGGACCTGGTGATCTCCACCAAGGCCGGCAGCGTCCCCGACCCCGACCGCCGCTTCGACGGCTCCCGCGGCCATCTGCTCGCCGCGCTCGACGCGTCCCTGGCCCGGCTGGGAACCGACCACGTCGACGTGTGGCACGTCCACGCCTACGACCCCGACACCCCGCTGGACGAGACGCTCCAGTCCCTCGACATAGCGGTCGGCAGCGGCCGCGCCCGGTACGCCGGCGTGTCCAACTTCTGCGGCTGGCAGCTCGCCAAGGCGGCCACCTGGCAGCTCGCCGCGCCCGGCACGAGAACCCGGCTGGCCAGCACGCAGATGGAGTACTCACTGCTGCAGCGGGGAGTGGAGCGCGAGGTGCTGCCCGCCGCGCTGGACCTCGGTGTCGGCCTGCTGCCCTCCTCCCCGCTCGGCCGGGGCGTGCTCACCGGCAAGTACCGGCACACCACTCCCCCGGACTCGCGCGGCGCCTCCGAGCACCTGGCGCCGTTCGTGGAGCCGTACCTGGACGACACGGCGACGCGCATCGTGGACGCGGTGACGACGGCCGCCGACGGACTCGCCGTCACCCCGCTGCAGGTGGCCCTCGCCTGGGTCCGGGACCGGCCCGGCGTGGCCGCGCCGATCGTCGGCGCGCGCAACGCGCAGCAGCTCACGGCGGCATTGTCAGTGGAGGCCCTTAGTCTTCCTGACGAGATCTGCCGGGCGCTGGACGATGTGTCGGCGCCCGTGCACCGCTATCCCGATCACGACTGGAGCACGCTGTGAGCACGGAGCCGGAGACCACGGAGGAAGCCGGGCCGGGGACACCGGAAACATCCGGGGCGCCGGGCGGCGAGACCGCGCCCGACGAGAGCCGTGGGGACCGCCTCGACGCGAACGGCACCGAGGCGAACGGCACCGAGGCGAACGGCACCGACGCGAAGGGCACCGCTGCGAACGGCACCGAGGACGAGGGCGACAGCGCGGGTGCCTCCGCGGGCGAGGTCAGCGCGGGCGGCGGTGGCGAGGGCGTGGGCCCCGGTGAAGCCGCGGCCGGCGACGGCGCCGCGGCCCAGGCGTCCGAGGCGGAGGCCGAGCTGGCCGCGCAGCGGATCGAGCGGGAGCGCATCGAGCGGCGCAAGGCCGAGAGGCAGGGCCCGATCGAGAGCGGCGCCAAGCTGAGCGGCAAGGCGGCCGACCTGCTCGCCGCGGTGCGGGCGGTGGAGAGCGGGGAGAAGCCGGTGGCCACGGTGTTCGCCGAGCCTGCGCCCGCACCGCGCCGTCCGGCCCCGGAGCCCGTACGGCGGCCGCAGCCCGCCGCGCCGGACACCGCCGGACCAGCCGCCCCGGCACCGGAGACGGTGGCGGGCGTCCGCCGGGTGCTGGCCGAGGGCGGCGCTCCCGAGGCCCTGGCCGCGCAGGTCGCCTCGGCGCTCGGCGAGGGCGCCGACGCGGTGCTGAGCGAGGACCCCTGGCAGCTGCTGCGGATCGGCGGTGTACGGCCCGACCAGGCCGACGGCTTCGCCCGGTCGCTGCTCGGCGCCGCCGGCGGCCCCGGTGACGAGCGGCGGGGCCGCGCGCTCACCGTGTGGCTGCTGGAGCAGGCGGCCCTCGCCGGGCACACGGCACTGGAGTTGCCCGCGCTCATCTCGGCGCTGGCCCGGCAGGGCGTGCCGGACCCGGACGCTGCGGTGCAGAGCACGCTCGCGGAGGGCGAGGCCCTGGCGTTCCAGGACGCCCTGGAGGAACCGGGAGCCGCCGCGCCGCGGGAGGCCGCATCCGGCGGGGACGGGGAGGACGGCGAGGAAGAGGAGGAGCGGCCGGTTCGGGTCCTCGTCGGCCTGGAGCGGTACGCCCTGGCCGAGGAGAGCCTGGCCGACGGCCTGGCCCGGCTGGTCAACTCGCTGTCCAAGGAGAGCGAGCAGCTCTGGCAGGCGGCCGCCGGGGCCGTCTCCGGCGAGCCGGCCGAGCTGGCCCGCGCGGTCGCCGGGCACGGCCTGGTGCTGCACACCGGCGGGGAGGCGGCGCGCGCCGAGCCGGCCGCGCTGCTGGGCGCGGCGCGGGCAGCGGGCCTGCGGGCGTTCGCCGTCTGCCACACGCCCGACGGACGCCACCGCTTCGCCGCGCTGCCGGGTGCGGACCCGGCGGAGCACAGCGTGGGCACGGTCGCCGGTCTGCTGTCCGGCGCCGAGGGCCCGGGCCGGGACGCGGACGGCTTGCTGGAGCTCGATCTGCTGATCGTGCTGGACGCGCCGCAGCTCGACGTGGAGAGCGCCGCGATGCTGGTGGAGTCGCTGCCCGACGGGGCCCGGCTGGTGCTCAGCGGCGACCCGGCGGTGCTGTGGTCGGCCGGTCCGGGGCGCGTCCTCGCCGACCTGCTCGCCTCCCGTGTCTGCCCGCAGGTCACCTCCCGCGTCCCCGACCCCGGCCCGATCGGCGAGCTGGTCTCCGGTATCGGTATCGGCGAGCTCAACCAGGTCGCCGCTCCGGGCAAGGAGATCGTCATCGTCCCGGTGCGGGACGCTGGCGAGGCCGTGCACCGGACCGTCCAGCTGGTCGCGGACTCGGTGCCCCGGGCCATCGGTGTCCCGGCCGACCAGACCGTGGTGATCACTCCGGGGCACGGCGGCGCCGCGGGCACCCGCGCGCTCAACGCCGCGCTGAAGGAGCGCCTCAACCCCGGCCCCGGCCGCTTCGGCGGCTTCGACCCGGGCGACCGGATCGCCTACTCCCCCGCTGCGGGCCGCACGGTGACGGGCGTGGTGGTGAAGGCCGGCACGGACGGGCTGCACCTGTCGTGCGCGGGCGCCCCGGTGGTCGTACCGCGCGAGCGAGTGGAGGGCACCGTACGGCACGGCTGGGCGCTCACCGCGCACCAGGCCGTGGGGACCCGCTGGCCGGCGGCGGTGGTGGTACTGCCCGGCGATACCGCGCAGGCGCTCAGCAGACCCTGGGTGTACACGGCGTTCGGCCGGGCGGAGCGGCATCTGTCCGTGGTCCACGGCGTGGAGCAGGCCTTGCCGAAGGCGGTGACGGAGATCCCGGCCAAGCCCCGCACGACCCGCTTGCAGACGCTGCTGCGGACCCAGGTGCCGGCCGCCGGCTGACGGGTTCTCCCACCGCGACGGCGCTCAGTCGCGCACGTCGGCGAAGTCCGGCGGTGCCGTACCGGCCCCAGGCCGCCACGGCACCGCCGGCCCCCTTACTTCTCGGTGTCCAGCGGCTCCAGATCCTCGTCCTCGACGAAGTCGAGATCGTCGGCCTCCTCGGTGTCTTCCTCCTCGTCGAACACGGCGCTGACGTCGAAGCGGCACACCACCGCCTGCGTGTCGACGTGCTCGAACGGAGCCTCCAGCCACTCCCCGGCCTCCGAGGGCTCGTCCGCCGCGGTGACCCAGAGCGTGGAGTCCCCCTCCTCCAGGCCGAACTCCTTGTGCCGGGAGGCGATCTCGTCCGGTTCGAACTCGCCGAACAGGATGCCCAGTGCGCCCGGAACCGTACCGGTGGCATCGTCGGCCGGGCCGCCCGCCGCCTCGTACTCCGCCGCCTCGACCCGCTGGGCCTGCGCCAGCAGCCGCTGGGGTTCCGCCACGGCGTAGTCGCGGCGGATCAGCACACTGATCGCGTTCGGCTCCTCGGGGCCCGCGTACGGGGGCAGTTCCTCCGCACCCGGGATCTCGAAGGGCGTGACCTCGTCGTAGCGGTCGTACAGCAGCTCGTCGTACACCTCGGCGGCCGCGGCCAGCTGGTTGAACGCCTCCAGGACGGCCGGGTCGTCATCCCCCGACCTGCGTTCGACCGCCGCCAGGTGGCGGTCGAGCGCGGTCTTGATTGCCTCGGCGGCGGCGCGTACCTCGGCAGCGGTGGGCTGCGCAGCATCAGACATAGTGCAGACGCTATCCGTACCGGGCCCCAGCCCGCACAATAGATGCGATGCCGGAATACGAATTTGTCGACGTGTATGTGCCTCGCGGGGTGTCCCGCAAGGAGGCGACACGTCTGCTGACGGACCATGCCGAGTACGGACACTGGGAGTTGGACCGACTGAGCCTGCTGCGGGACGGCAGCCGCAAGGTGCGGTTGCGCCGGCGGATCATCCGCCAGGTGCGTGCCACGTGGTGAGGCGCAACACCTGAACGGAGCGGGCCCCGCCGGCATGGCAGGGCCCGCTCCGTTCTCCGGCGCCGCACGGCTCACCGCGCCGTACGGCTGTCCCGGTGCCCGGTTTCGTCGGCTAGGCCATGGCCCGTGCCTTGCGGTAGAGGACGGCGCCCGCGAGCAGCGCGCCCCCGCCGACGGGCAGCACGAGGCCCAGCGGCAGCTCGCTGCCGGTGTGCGCGAGCTGGGCGCCGGTCATGGACGGGGCGGAGTGGCCGCCCGGCTGGTTGACCTGGGCGGACCCGTGAGGCCCCTGCGGCGTGTGACCGCTCTGGCCGGGCGGGGTCGTCGGGCTTCCCGGGTGGTTCGGCCCGCCAGGCTGGTGCGGGGTGCCGGGGTGCCCCGGGTGCCCCGGGTGCCCCGGGTGCCCCGGGTGACCGGGGTGACCGGGGTGACCGGGGTGGCCCGGGTGTCCCGGATGGCCGGGCTGTCCGGGCTGTCCGGGCTGTCCGGGCGGGTTGCCGTGACCGCCGCCCGGCGGCCTGCCGTGGTGGCCACCGCCTCCGTTGCCGCAGTCGTTGCCCTTGGTGGCGTTGCCGACACCGATGACGTTCACGCTGTTTCCGCAGACGTTCACCGGGACGTCGATCGGCGCCTGCACGGTGTTGCCGGATCCGACGCCCGGCGAGCCGCTGGTGCGGCCGCTCGCGTGTGATCCGCCGGAGCCGCCGTGGCCCCCCGAAGCCCCGCCGTGGTTGGCGCAGCTGTTGCCCACCGCCGGGTTGAGCAGTCCGACGACGTTCACGGTGTTGCCGCACACGTTCACCGGGATGTGCACCGGTGCCTGTACGGTGTTGCCGGACAGTACGCCGGGTGAGCCGGCGGCGGCGCCGGACGCGCCCGCGTCGGCGTGGGCGTAGCCGCTCGCGGCGGCGATCACGCCGGTCGCGGCTGCCATGGTCATCAGGCCCTTGCGGGTGGCCTGTCGCATGCTGGGTTCCCCCTGCCTCAAAGTCTTCGAATTCCGTGGGAAAAGACCGGTCGGCCTCGGAGCGCATGGCTCGCGCTCCGAGGCCGACGGCTCGCAGAAGACGCCCCCTCGGGACCGAGGCCCCTTCAGGGAGTCGGCGTCACTTGTTGATGCAGGTGTTGCCGAAGGTGGGGTTCAGGAGCCCGATCACGTTGACCGTGTTGCCGCAGACGTTCACCGGGACGTGCACGGGAACCTGGACGACGTTGCCGGAGACGACACCCGGCGAGTGCACGGCGGCACCCTGGGCACCGGAGTCGGCGACGGCGAGGCCCGCGCCCGCGAGGACCAGCCCACCGGTGGCAGCCGCAGCAGCGACGACCTTCTTGATCATTATTCCTCCTTGTTGGCAAAGCGACCCCAAGGTGCGGAGTCACATCACCTGTAACGAGGAGGAACTAATGAAGCTACGAACCGATCGTCGCATTCACCCGTTTCAGTCGATCTCGTACGCTCGGCCGAATACCTCGGTCCAGAACCTCACGACGCGTCGATGAACCGGTCGAGCACCCGCACGCCGAAGCGCAGCCCGTCCACCGGGACCCGCTCGTCCACGCCGTGGAACATGCCGGCGAAGTCCAGCTCCGGCGGCAGCTTCAGCGGGACGAAGCCGAAGCCGCGGATGCCGAGGTCGTCGAAGGACTTGGCGTCGGTGCCCGCGGAGAGCATGTAGGGGATCGCCTTGGCGGCGGGGTCCTCGGCGAGCAGCGCGGACTGCATGGCCTCCACCAGCGCCCCGTCGAAGCCGGTCTCGACGGCCTTGTCGGTGTGCACGTCCTCGCGGCGCACGTGCGGTCCGAGCAGCCGGTCGAGGTCGCTGAGGAACTCCTCCTCGTAGCCCGGCAGGAACCGTCCGTCGATGTGGGCGGTGGCCTCGCCCGGGATGACGTTGACCTTGTAACCGGCGTTCAGCTGGGTCGGGTTGGCGGTGTTGCTGAGGCTCGCGCCGATCAGCTTGGCGATGCCGCCGAGCTTGGCGAGGGTGGACTGCATGTCCTCCGGGTCCAGCTCGGTGCCGAGCGCGTCGCCCAGCTCGTCCAGGAAGGCCCGGGTGGTCTTGGTGACCCGCACCGGGAACGTGTGCCGGCCGACCCGGGCCACGGCCTCGGACAGTTCGGTGATGGCGTTGTCCCGGTGGATCATGGAGCCGTGCCCGGCGGTGCCGGCCACGGTCAGCTTCATCCAGTGCATGCCCTTCTCGGCCGTCTGGATCAGGTAGAGCCGGCGCTGCTCGTTCACGGTGAACGAGAAACCGCCGACCTCGCTGATCGCCTCGGTGACGCCCTCGAACAGCTCGGGGTGGTTGTCGACCAGGTAGCGGGCGCCGTATGTGCCACCCGCCTCCTCGTCGGCGAGGAAGGCGACCACGATGTCCCGCGGGGGCCGCCGCCCGCTCCTGAGCCGGTCCCGCACGACCGCCAGGGTCATGGCGTCCATGTCCTTCATGTCGACGGCCCCGCGCCCCCACACGCATCCGTCGGTGACCTCACCGGAGAACGGGTGGTGGGTCCAGTCGTCCGCGTTGGCCGGTACGACGTCCAGATGGCCGTGGATCAGCAGCGCCGGCCGGGACGGGTCCTCGCCCTCGATGCGGGCCACCGTCGAGGCGCGGCCCGGGTGGGACTCGAAGATCTTCGGCTCGAGGCCGACCTCGGCGAGTTTCTCGGCGGTCCACTCGGCGGCCTGCCGCTCGCCGGGGCCGGAGTGGTCGCCGTAGTTGCTGGTGTCGAAGCGGATCAGCTCGCGGCAGAGGTCGACGACCTCGTCCTCGCCGGTGACGCTCCTGGCCGTGTCGGTCTCGCTCACGTGCTTCCTCCCGCGCTGTCGCTGCTGGTGGTCCTCCTCATCCTCCCCCCGCCCCCGCCCGCGGCCCAAGACAGGTCCTCGCCCGTCACACGCCGTTCACGCGCGGCCGGGCGCGCGACGGGGGGTGATCAGCCGGCCCCGAAAGCCTGGTAATGTTTCCTCCGTCGCCGCGAGGGAAACCCCGCCAAAGGGAATTCTCCGCACGACAGACACCTTGTCCGGGTGGCGGAATGGCAGACGCGCTAGCTTGAGGTGCTAGTGCCCTTTATCGGGCGTGGGGGTTCAAGTCCCCCCTCGGACACCAGTGAGGGCCCCTGCTCAGCAGGGGCCCTCTGCTTTTGCCGCGAGCAGGCCGCGGGCAGGGGAACTGTCGCTGCGTGTCCGCTCCCTGACGGTGTGTGGGGCATCTCTCGTTCCCCGCGAAGGCCAGCAGGTCAGCGGCCCGGGTCCGGGTCGCCGCGGTCACCCGGACGGCCGTCCCGGGCGGCTGGGCGAAGAGTCGGAGCCTAGCGTCGTACTAATATTTCCGGCTTGTCACTCAGCCGGACCCGACGTGAGGACCCGATGGCAGCCATAGACGAGAGCAGCGCTCTCGGCCTGCTCGACGAAGAGATCCGCACGCAGTTCGGCGACAGGGCGCGTTTCTCGGCGGGGCCGGCCGCCTCACCGCGCACGCTCGTCGACGTCTTCGACGCGACCGTGCGGTCCCATCCGGACGAGCCGGCCCTGGACGACGGCACCACGTCTCTCACCTACCGTGCGCTGGCCGCCGAGGTGGAGCGGCTGCGGCAGCGGCTCGCCGACGCGGGGGTCGGGCTCGGGGACCGGGTCGGGGTGCGGGTTCCCTCGGGGACCAATGAGCTCTACGTCGCGATCCTCGCGGTCCTCGCCGCCGGTGCCGCCTACGTCCCCGTCGACGCGGAGGACCCGGACGAGCGGGCCGAGTTGGTGTTCGGGGAGGCGGCGGTGCGGGCCGTCATCGGGGCCGGACACACCGTCGCCGTCCACGGCGCCGCCGGCTCCCCCGCCGCGCGGCCCGGCGCCGGGCACGACGCCTGGATCATCTTCACCTCCGGCTCCACCGGCAGGCCCAAGGGCGTCGCCGTCACCCACCGCAGCGCCGCGGCCTTCGTGGACGCGGAGGCCGCGCTGTTCCTGACGGAGGATCCGATCGGGCCCGGGGACCGGGTCATGGCGGGGCTCTCCGTGGCCTTCGACGCCTCCTGCGAGGAGATGTGGCTGGCCTGGCGGTACGGCGCCTGCCTGGTGCCCGTGCCCCGGTCGCAGGTCCGCAGCGGCGCCGACCTCGGGCCCTGGCTGGTCGAGCAGGAGATCACCGTCGTCTCGACCGTGCCCACGCTGGCCGCGCTGTGGGAGCCGGAGACGCTCAACGACGTACGGCTGCTGATCTTCGGCGGCGAGGCCTGTCCGCCCGAACTGGCGCAACGGCTGGTGACCGAGGGACGCGAGGTGTGGAACACCTACGGGCCGACCGAGGCGACGGTGGTGGCCTGTGCCTCGCTGATGACCGGCGAGGAGCCCGTCAGGATCGGGCTGCCGCTGAACGGGTGGGAGCTGGCGGTCGTCGACGACGCCGGTGAGCCCGTGCCCATGGGCGGCAGCGGTCAGCTCGTGATCGGTGGGGTCGGGCTCGCCCGGTATCTCGACGCCGAGAAGGACGCGGAGAAGTACGCGCCCCTGGAGCCGCTGGGCTGGGAGCGGGCCTATCGCAGTGGTGACCTGGTCAGGGCGGAGCCCGAGGGGCTGATCTTCCTGGGGCGGGCCGACGAGCAGATCAAGCTCGGCGGGCGGCGGATCGAGCTCGGTGAGGTGGATGCCGCGCTGCAGGCGCTGCCGGGCGTCGCGGGGGCTGCGGCCGCCGTGCGGACCGCCCGCAGCGGCAACCAGCTGCTGGTCGGATATGTGGTCACCCAGGACGGCTGGGATCAGGCGGCCGCAGTGGAGAAGCTGCGCGCCGAGCTGCCCGCCGCGCTGGTGCCGCTGCTGGCTCCGGTCGCCGAGCTGCCCACCCGTACCTCCGGGAAGGTCGACCGGGGCGCCCTGCCCTGGCCGCTGGAGGGTGTGGAGACCCCGAAGGCCGACCTGTACGGCACCGAGGCCTGGCTCGCCGAGCAGTGGGCGGAGGTCCTGGGCATCCCGGTGACCGGCGCCTGCGACGACTTCTTCGCGATCGGCGGCGGCAGCCTGGCCGCGGCCCAGCTCACCACCCGGCTGCGCACCCGCTACCCGAGCGCGGCCGTCCTGGACATCTACCAGCAGCCCACGCTGCGCAAGCTGGCCCGGCGGCTGGAGGCCTCGGCGCAGGACGACGGCGGGACCCGCACGGTCGCGCCGGTTCCGGTCCGCGCCCAGGCCGTGCAGGTCCTGCTGATCCTTCCGCTGGTCACGCTGCTCGGACTGCGCTGGACGCTGGTGCTGGCCGCCGTCGGGAACCTGCTGCCCGGCTACGCCTGGCTGCCGGCCGCTCCCTGGTGGCTGTTCGCGGCCGGAGCCCTGCTGTTCTTCACCCCGCCGGGCCGGATCGCGCTCGCGGCGGGCGGGGCGCGGCTGCTGTTGCGGGGTGTCACGCCCGGGCGGTACCCGCGCGGGGGGAGCGTGCACCTGCGGCTGTGGACGGCCGAGCGGCTGGCCGAGTTCAGCGGGGCCACCGCGCTGACCGGATCGTGGCTGGAGCGGTACGCGCGGGCGCTGGGCGCGAAGGTGGGCCCCGAGGTGGACCTGCACTCGCTGCCGCCGGTCACCGGCATGCTCAAGCTGGGCCGGGGCGCGGCCGTCGAGTCCGAGGTCGACCTGTCCGGCTACTGGCTGGACGGCGACCGGCTGGAGATCGGCCCGGTCAAGGTGGGCGCACACGCCGTCGTCGGCACCCGCAGCATGCTGTTCCCGGGTGCCCGGGTCGGCAAGCGGGCCGAGGTGGCGCCGGGTTCCGCGGTCACCGGGCAGGTGCCGACCGGCCAGCGGTGGGCGGGCGCGCCCGCGGTCAAGCTCGGCAAGGCCAAGCGCAACTGGCCCAAGGAGCGACCGCAGCGGGGCAGGTACTGGAGGGTGATGTACGGGGCGGCGGGCGTCGCGCTCGGTGCGCTGCCGCTGCTCGCGGGCGTGCCCGCGCTGCTGGTGGCCCGCTCGTTCGTGGCGCCCGGCAGCTCGCTCGCCGGGGCCCTGCGCGGGGCCGCGCTCGGGCTGGCACCGGCGACGCTCGCCTACGGGCTGGCCTACGCGCTGCTGATCGTGGTCGGCGTGCGCCTGCTCAGCCTGGGGCTGCGCGAGGGCACTCATCCGACGCACGGCCGGGTCGGCTGGCAGGCGTGGACCGTGACACAGCTGATGGACCGCGCCCGCGAGACGCTGTTCCCGCTGTACGCGGGGCTGGTCACACCGGTGTGGCTGCGGCTGCTGGGCATGCGGATCGGGCGGGGCGCCGAGGTGTCGACCGTGCTCGCGCTGCCGAGCCTGACCACGGTGGGCGACGGCGCGTTCCTCGCGGACGACACGCTGACGGCGCCGTACGAGCTCGGCGGCGGCTGGGTGCGGATCGGGCGCGCCGAGATCGGGCGGCGGGCGTTCCTCGGGAACTCCGGCATGACGGGGCCGGGGCGGAGCGTGCCGGACGGCGGTCTGGTCGGCGTGCTGTCGGCGACGCCGAAGAAGGCGAAGAAAGGCACCTCGTATCTGGGGCTGCCGCCGGTGAAGCTGCCGCGCAGCAGCACCGACGGGGACCAGCGCCGTACGTACGAGCCGTCCGCGTGGCTGCTGTGGGCGCGGGGTCTGGTGGAGCTGTGCCGGATCGTGCCGGTGCTGTGTTCGGCGGCGCTGGCCGCTGCGACGGTGGCGGCGCTGTGTGCGCTGGGGGCGTGGGCCTGGGCGCTGTCCGGTGTGGTGCTGCTCGGCGCGGGCGCCGTGGCGGCCCTGGTGTCGGTGGCCGCGAAGTGGCTGCTCGTGGGGCGGCACCGGGCCGGGGAGCATCCGCTGTGGAGTTCCTTCGTGTGGCGCGGGGAGCTGGCGGACACGTTCGTCGAGGTGCTGGCGGTGCCGTGGCTGGCGGGAGCCGTGCCGGGCACGCCGGTGATGACGGCGTGGCTGCGCGGGCTGGGCGCGCGCATCGGCAGGGGCGTGTGGGTGGAGAGCTACTGGCTGCCGGAGGCGGACCTGGTGACCCTTGAGGACGCGGCTACCGTCAACCGCGGCTGCGTGCTGCAGACGCACCTCTTCCACGACCGGATCTTGCGGACGGATACTGTGGTCCTCCGTGAGGGCGCCACGCTGGGCCCTGGCGGGATCGTGCTGCCCGGCAGCACGGTCGGGGCCCGTACGACCCTGGGGCCCGCGTCGCTCGTCATGGCCGCGGAGTCCGTCCCGGACGACACCCGCTGGCTCGGCAATCCGATCGAGGCGTGGCGTCCGTGAGCGCAGGCCCCTCGGAGCCGGTGGACGGGGCACCGGCACCATGTGGTGGCACAGCGCAGGGAGCAGACACAGCAGTGGCAGTTCAGCAGTCGGCCGGCCCGGACCCGTACTTCCCGGACAACGGTGACGCCCGCTACCGGGTGCACCGCTACGAACTCGCGCTGGACTACCGCCCGGGCCCCAACCGGCTGGCCGGCAGTGCCCGGATCAACGCCATCGCCGGCCCGGCTCCGCTCACCGAATTCCAGCTCAACCTGGCCGACTTCAGGATCGGCCGGGTGCGGGTGGACGGCAGGCAGCCGCACTACACGCACCGTGGCGGGCGGCTGCGGATCCGCCCGGCCAAGCCGGTCCGGGCCGGGGCCGCCTTCACCGTCGAGGTCCACTGGTCGGGCAACCCCAGGCCGGTGAACAGCCCCTGGGGCGGGCTCGGCTGGGAGGAACTGGCGGACGGGGCACTGGTGGCGAGCCAGCCGGTCGGGGCGCCGTCCTGGTACCCGTGCAACGACCGGCCCGCGGACAAGGCGTCCTACCTGATCTCGGTGACCACGCCGTCGGCGTACACGGTGGTCTCGGGCGGGCGCCTGCTGACCCGTACGACGAAGGCCTCGACGACGACCTGGGTGTACGAGCAGTCCGCGCCCACGTCCAGCTACCTCGTCGGCCTGGCGATCGGCACGTTCCAGACGGTGCTGCTGGGCGATCCCGGACCGGGCGGGGTGCCGCAGCACGGTCACATCCCGGCGCAGCTGCTGTCGAAGTTCTCGCGGGACTTCGCGCGGCAGCCGGCGATGATGGAGCTGTTCCAGGAGCTCTTCGGCCCGTACCCGTTCGACAGCTACGCGGTCGCGGTGACCGAGGAGGAGCTCGATGTGCCGGTGGAGGCACAGGGGTTGTCGCTGTTCGGCTCCAACCACGTGGACGGTGCCCGCGGCTGGGAGCGGCTGGTGGCGCACGAGCTGGCCCACCAGTGGTTCGGCAACTGCGTGTCCATCGCCGACTGGCGACACATCTGGCTGAACGAGGGCTTCGCCAAGTACGCGGAGTGGCTGTGGTCGGAACGCTCCGGCGGCCGTACCGCCCAGCAACTGGCCGGGGCCGCCCACCGGTTGCTGTCCGCGCTCCCTCAGGACCTGCGGATCGCCGACCCGGGCCGCAAGGCGATGTTCGACGACCGGCTCTACGAGCGGGGCGGCCTCGCGCTGCACGCGGTGCGCTGCGCGCTGGGCGACGAGGCGTTCTTCCGCATGCTGCGCGGCTGGGTGCGGCTGCACCGCAACGGTTCGGTGACGACGGCGGCGTTCGCCGGGCATGTGGCCCGGTTCGCGGACGAGCCGCTGGACGGGCTGCTCGAGGCGTGGCTGTACGGGCCGCAGCTGCCGGCGCTGCCGGTGCTCCGGGACGTTCCGTAGAGGTTTTCCGCGGCCCGCGGCGTGTTTCTAGACTTGAGGGGTGGCCCGGCCCAATGACGAGGTCGAGGCGCTCCTGCGGGAGTACGCGGACCTCATCGCGATCACGGGAGGCGACGCCTTCAAGGCGCGCGCCTACGAGAAGGCGGCGCGTGCCATCGGCGGCTACCCGGCCGACATCTCCAGGCTGGACGAGGACGGGCTGAAGGAGATCCCGAACGTGGGCCGCTCGATCGCGGACAAGGTGGCCGAGTACCTGCGCACCGGGAAGATGGCGGTCGTCGAGGAGCGCCGGGCGAAGATCCCCGCCGGCGTCCGGGAGCTGATCACGATCCCGACCCTGGGCCCGAAGAAGGCGCTGCGGCTCTACGAGGACCTGCACATCTCGTCGGTGAACGAGCTGGCCGCGGCGATCGAGGCGGACGCGCTGGCCGATCTGAAGGGCTTCGGGGAGAAGACCCAGGACAACATCCGGCACGGCATCGAACTGCTCCAGCGGGCGGGCGCCCGGGTGCCGCTGTCGCTGGCCCTGGACACCGCCGAGGAGATCGTCGCCGAGCTGTCCGCGGTGACCGGGTGCACACGCTGCGCCTACGCCGGCTCGCTGCGCCGGATGCGGGAGACCGTCGGGGATCTGGACGTCCTGGTGGCGGCGAAGCGGTCGGAGCCGTTCATGGCGGCGCTGTGCGACCTGCCGGCCACCGCCGAGGTCGTCGCGCGGGGCTCGAAGAAGACGTCGGTGCGCACCGCCAGGGGCCTCCAGGTGGATCTGCGCGTGCTGCCGCCGGAGTCGTGGGGCGCCGGGATGCAGTACTTCACCGGTTCCAAGGCGCACAACATCCGCACCCGCACCATCGCCGTGCACCAGGGGCTGAAGCTTTCCGAGTACGGCCTGTTCGACGCCGAGAGCGGCGACTCGCTGGCCTCCCGCACCGAGGACGAGGTGTACGCCCGGCTCGGGCTGCCGTGGATCGCGCCGACGCTGCGGGAGGACCGCGGGGAGATCGAGGCGGCGCTGCGTGGCGAGCTGCCCGACGTGGTGACCGTGCGGGACATCCGCGGTGACCTGCACACCCACACCGACCTCACGGACGGCCTGGCTCCGCTGGAGCAGATGGTGGCGGCCGCCGCCGAGCGGGGCTACGCGTACTACGCGGTCACCGACCACGCGCCCCACCTGTACATGCAGCGCATGACCGACGAGAAGATCCTCGCGCAGCGGGAACGCCTCCGCGAGCTGGACGGCGCCCACCACCGGATGCGGCTGCTGCACGGCACGGAGCTCAACATCGACCCGGACGGCGCGGTCGACTGGCCCCAGGAGTTCCTGGCCGGCTTCGACCTGTGCGTGGCCTCGCTGCACTCGCACTTCGACCTGGGGCGAAAGGCGATGACCCGGCGGCTGGTGCGGGCCTGCGAGAACCCGTACGTCAACATCATCGGGCATCCGACGACCCGGCTGATCGGCAGGCGGCCGGGCGTCGACGCCGACTGGGACGAGGTGTTCGCGGTGTGCGCGCACACCGGCACCGCACTGGAGGTCAACGCCCAGCCGGACCGTCTCGACCTGTGCGACGAGGACATCCTGCGCGCCCGGGAGCACGGTGTGAGGTTCGCCGTGAACACCGACGCCCACTCCGTTCCGCACCTGGCGCAGCTGCGCTACGGCGTGGGCACCGCGCAGCGCGGCTGGCTCACCGGCGACGACGTGATCAACACCTGGCCGCTGACGAGGCTGCGCCGCTTCCTGCGGAAGGGGAGGTGAGCGGCGGCGTCATTCCCGGTCCAGCCACAGGGGCGACAGGTCCTCTGTCTCGGCGGCCCCCACCGCCTTCATGTCGCCGTCGGCGGCGCGCAGGAGCAGCCTGCCCATGGCGATCAGGGCGCGCCCGGCCGCGAGTTCGTCGCCGATGTCGGGTACGTCCGCGTCGTACGGGCTCCGGCGGGCCTCCGCATGGCTCTCCAGGACGTTGTCGCCGGTGTCCAGGACGATCCGGGCGGTGGTGTCCGGGTCGTGCTCGGAGAGGTACAGGTTCAGCCGCCATTCCTTGACGGCCGGAGGACGGCTGGTCACGGGTCGGGTCATGGTCCGCCTCCCAGGACTGCATCGCCCTTCCACTGTGCACCCCGCCAGGCCCGGACGCCTCCTCCGGGTGCGGGCAGAATGTGCCCCATGACCTCGCGCACCTGCCCCTGTGGACTCCCTGGGCCCTACGACGCCTGCTGTGGCCGTTTCCACGCGGGACCGGCCGCCGCGCCGACCGCCGAGCTGCTCATGCGGTCCCGGTACAGCGCGTTCGTGACGGGGAACGCGGGATATCTGCTGCGCACCTGGCATCCGCGGACCCGCCCCGAACGGCTGGAGCTGGATCCGCGGATGAAGTGGACGGGCCTGGAGATCCTGGACACCGCCGACGGGTCCGCCTTCCACTCCACGGGCACGGTGACGTTCCGGGCCTCCTACCGGGGCGGTTCGCTGCACGAGCGGAGCCGGTTCGAGCGGGTGGACGGCGCCTGGGTGTACGTGGACGGGGACTTCCTGGACTGACCGGACTAGGGCGCGAGGATGTCCAGTTCCTGCAGGGCGCCCATGGTGATCTCCCGGGTCAGCTGCTCGGCCCGGGCCGCGTCGCCCGCGCGCACCGCCTCGGCCACCTGCACGTGGAGGGTGACGGCCGCGGGGTCGGGGTCCTCGAACATGACCTCGTGGTGGGTGCGGCCCGCCAGGACTTCCGCGACGACGTCGCCGAGCCGGGCGAACATCTCGTTGCCCGACGAGTTGAGGATCACCCGGTGGAAGGCGACGTCGTGCACCAGGTACTCGTGCAGCCTGTGGCCGCGTGAGGTGGCGACCATACCGAGCGCGCACTCGGTGAGCGCGGCGCACTGCTCGGCGGTGGCGTGCTTGGCGGCGAGGCCGGCCGCGACGGGTTCGACCGCCGAGCGCAGCACGGTCAGCGAACGCAGCTGGTGCGGTCGGTCGGCGCCCGCGAGGCGCCAGCGGATCACCTGCGGGTCGTACACGTTCCACTCGGCCTTGGGGCGGACGGTCACGCCCACCCGGCGTCGGGACTCGACCAGGTGCATGGACTCCAGTACACGGACCGCCTCGCGCATCACCGAGCGCGACACCTCGAAGTGCTGGGCGAGCTCGTCCGTGCGCAGCACGCTGCCCGGAGGGTACTCACCCGCTGTGATCGCGGGGCCGAGGGTGTCCAGTACATGACCGTGCAGCCCCCTGCCCGGTGTGCTCATGCACTCAGCGTACGGCGTGGATCACCGACAGAAAAAGTCAGACTTATACATCACACAGTCTTGAATTCGTCGTACCTAATGGGTTTCAGTGTGGCGACGCCGATGTGGCGTCGGATGTCGAGGAAGACAGCGAGGCAGTTCATGCGAACCCCCCAGGTCGTCGTCGTGATGGGCGTCGCGGGGACGGGCAAGACCACGATCGGTCCCCTGCTCGCCGCGCGGCTGGGCGTCCCGTACGCCGAGGGCGACGACTTCCACCCGCAGGCCAACATCGACAAGATGTCGGCCGGGATCCCGCTCGAGGACGCGGACAGGTGGCCCTGGCTGGATGCCATCGGTCACTGGGCGCACCAGCGGGCCGGACTGGGCGGGGTGGTCAGCAGCTCGGCGCTGAAGCGGGCCTACCGCGACCGGCTCAGGGCCGCCGCGCCCGGTGTCGTGTTCGTGCACCTCACCGGCGACCGGAAGCTGATCGAGGACCGGATGGGGCAGCGGCAGGGGCACTTCATGCCGACCGCGCTGCTGGACTCCCAGTTCGCCGCGCTGCAGCCTCTGGAGCCGGACGAGGCGGGGGTCGGCGTTGACGTCGTCGGCAGCCCCCAGGAGATCACCGATCGCGCCGTGCGGGCGCTCGCGGCACTTCCCGACACCAAGTAGCACTCCCCCGTCCCCCGTAACCGCAAGGGAACCCCCGTGACCAGACTCAGCGTCGAGATGCTGGCAGCGGACGCACCTCCGCCGATCACCTCCGCCGGACACGCCCAGCTGGGCATCGCCGTCCTGGTGGGCATGGCCGTGATCGTCCTGCTCATCACCAAGTTCAAGCTCCATGCCTTCCTGGCGCTGACCATCGGGTCACTGGCGCTCGGGGCGGTCGCCGGAGCGCCGCTCGACAAGGCCATCACCAGCTTCACCACCGGCCTCGGCTCCACGGTGGCCGGCGTGGGCGTCCTGATCGCGCTCGGGGCGATCCTGGGCAAGCTCCTCGCCGACTCCGGGGGCGCCGACCAGATCGTCGACACGATCCTCGCCAGGGCGGGCGGCCGTGCCATGCCCTGGGCGATGGTGCTCATCGCCTCCGTGATCGGCCTGCCGCTGTTCTTCGAGGTCGGCATCGTGCTGCTGATCCCGGTCGTGCTCATGGTCGCCAAGCGCGGCAACTACTCCCTGATGCGCATCGGCATCCCGGCGCTGGCCGGCCTGTCCGTGATGCACGGCCTGATCCCGCCGCACCCCGGCCCGCTGGTCGCGATCGACGCGCTGCACGCCAACCTGGGCGTGACGCTGGCGCTGGGCCTCCTCGTCGCCATACCGACCGTGATCATCGGCGGTCCGCTGTTCTCGAAGGTCGCGAGCCGCTGGGTGGACGTCCCGGCGCCCGACCGGATGCTGCCGCAGCGTCCCTCGGAGGAGCTTCAGCGCCGTCCGGGCTTCGGTGCGACGCTCGCCACCATGTTGCTGCCCGTGGTGCTGATGCTGGCCAGGGCGCTGGTGGACATCGTCGTCGACGACCCCGCGAACCCGACCCAGCGCGTCTTCGACATCATCGGATCCCCGCTGATCGCCCTGCTCGCCGCCGTGATCGTCGGCTTCTTCACGCTGGGACGGCCCGCCGGGTTCAGCAAGGAACGCCTCCAGCAGACCGTCGACAAGGGCCTGATGCCCATCGCCGGGATCCTGCTGATCGTCGGCGCCGGCGGCGGTTTCAAGCAGACGCTGATCGACTGCGGTGTCGGCCAGATGATCCTGGACATCTCCAGGCACTGGTCCATCCCGGCGCTGCTGCTGGCCTGGCTGATCGCGGTGGTGATCCGGCTGGCGACCGGTTCGGCGACGGTGGCGACGGTCTCGGCGGCCGGCCTGGTCGCACCCCTCGCGGCCGGCATGTCCACCACCCACACCGCCCTCCTGGTGCTCGCGATCGGCTCCGGCTCGCTCTTCTTCAGCTTCGTCAACGACGCCGGCTTCTGGCTGGTGAAGGAGTACTTCGGGCTGACGGTCGGGCAGACCACCAAGACCTGGTCGATCATGGAGACGATCCTCTCGGTGGTCGGGGGCGGTCTGGTCCTGCTGCTGTCCCTGGTGATCTAGCGGACCGAGGAGCGCTACGACGATGACGGCCCACCCCCTCTTCGACATCGGCGGCCGCACGGCCCTGGTCACCGGCTCCGGCCGGGGCATAGGCCTCGCGCTGGCCCGGGGCCTGGCCGAGGCCGGCTGCACGGTGGTCCTCAACGGGCGCGACGCCGGCCGGCTGGCCGAGGCCGCGGCGGAACTGCCCGGTGCCCCGCACACGGCGGTGTTCGACGTGACCGACGGCGCCGCGGTTGCCACCGGGATCGCGGACGTCGAGGAGCGGGTGGGCCCGCTCGACATCCTCGTCAACAACGCGGGCATGCAACTGCGCGCCCCGCTGCTGGAGTTCGCGGACCGCGACTGGCAGCGGATCCTGGACACCAACCTCACCGGCGCGTTCCTCGTCGGGCGGGAGGCCGCCCGGCGGATGACGGAGCGCGGTCACGGAAAGATCATCAACATCTGCTCGCTGCAGAGCGAGGTCGTACGGCCGGGCATCGCGCCGTACGCGGCGACCAAGGGCGCGCTGAAGATGCTCACCAAGGGCATGTGCGCGGACTGGGGGCCGCACGGCGTGCAGGTCAACGGGCTCGGCCCCGGCTACATCGAGACCGAGCTGACCCGCCCGCTGGTCCAGGACGAGGAGTTCAGCTCCTGGGTCCGCCGGCGCACCCCGGCCGGGCGCTGGGGCCGTACCGAGGACCTGGTGGGCGGCCTGCTCTACCTCGCCTCGCCGGCCTCGGACTTCGTCAACGGCCAGATGCTGTACGTCGACGGCGGTATGACGAGCGTCCTGTGAAAGGGGCCGCGGCGATGCTGGGATGTGTGATCCACGGAGCCGGCGATCTGCGGGTGGCGGAGCTGCCGGAGCCCGAACCCGGCCCAGGGGAGGCGCTGGTGGCCGTCCGCCACGGCGGGGTGTGCGGCTCCGATCTGCACTACTGGCGGCACGGCGGGGTCGGGGACTTCCGGCTCCGGGAGCCGATGGTGCTCGGCCACGAGGTGGTGGGCACGGTGGTGTCCTACGGCTCCGGGGCCACGGGTCCCGCGCCGGGTACGGCGGTCGCCGTGCATCCCGCCACCCCGTGCGGGCACTGCCCGGAGTGCTCCGACGGACGGCCCAACGTCTGCCGGGACACCCGGTATCTGGGCAGCGCGGCCCGCTTTCCGCATGTCCAGGGCGCCTTCGCCGGCCGGATCGCCGTACCGGCCGGCCAGGTG
Organism: Streptomyces sp. NPDC046759; assembly: GCF_040645475.1. Lineage (NCBI taxonomy): Bacteria > Bacillati > Actinomycetota > Actinomycetes > Kitasatosporales > Streptomycetaceae > Streptomyces > Streptomyces sp. NPDC046759. Next base: position 28,428 of record NZ_JBEYYJ010000033.1, read on the forward strand.
CGGGCGCTGCCAGAAGGACTCGGGCTGCGACGGGCCGCCCTCGCCGAGCCGCTGTCGGTGGCGCTGCACGCGGTGCGGCGGGCCGGTGCCGTGTCCGGCGGGCATGTGCTCGTCACCGGGGCGGGGCCGATCGGGTGCCTGGTGGTCGCGGCGGCGAAGGCGGCCGGCGCGACCCGGGTGACGGCGGCCGACCCGGTGCCGGAGGCGCTCCGGTACGCGGCCGTGGCCGGGGCCGACGCGCTCGTACGGGCCGACGACCCCGCCGATGCCGGATGGCCGGACGAGGTGGACGTGGCCGTCGAGGCGTCCGGGGTCGCGGCCGGGCTGGACACCTGTCTGCGGCGGGTGCGGCGCGGGGGTGTGGTCGTACAGCTCGGGATGCTGCCGCCGGGGCGGAGTCCGTTCGCCGGGAACCTTCTGGTGAGCCGGGAGATCGAGCTGCGGGGCGCGTTCCGCTTCAGCGCCGAGTTCGACGACGCCCTGGAACTGCTGGCCGCCCGGGGGGAGTTCGACGGCCTGGTCAGCGCGGTGGTTCCGGTGGGGGAGGCCGCGGACGCCTTCGCGCTGGCCGCCGATCGGACGCGGTCCTGCAAGGTGTTGCTGGAGTTCGGGGACTAGGGGCGCCACAAGGGGTGTTCCCGCTCCGCCCACTGCCTGCTCACCGTCCCCGTCCGCAGGCCCCGTCTCGCCTCCGGGTCCCCCAGGGCCATGCCGATGTGACCGGCCAGGACCACGCCGATGGTCAGGGCGAGCCAGTCGTGGACGAAGGTCGCCGAGGTGCGCCACATCACGGGGGCGAGGTGGGTGAACCACATCAGCAGACCGGTGCCGAGCATGACCAGGGTGGCGCCGGCGATCCAGGCGGCGTACACCTTCTGGCCGGCGTTGAACTTGCCGGCAGGGCGTGAGCCGCGGCGCTTGTCACGGATCAGGGCGGCGCGCAGCCAGACCTTGTCGTGCGGGCCGAAGCGGTTGAGGAAGCGCAGGTCGGCACGGAAGGCGCGGGAGGCCAGGCCCAGCAGGACCGGGAGGGGCAGCGCGAGACCGGCGCATTCGTGGACGCGGACGACCAGTTCGCGGCGGCCGACCAGGACCGCCAGCTGGGGGATGTACAGGACGGCCGCCGTGGCCACGCAGACGCCCATCAGGGCGGCCGTGGTGCGGTGCACCCAGCGTTCGGCCCGGCCGAAGCGGCGGACACGGGCGCTCGGCGGGGCCGGGGTCTCAGTTCGTAGGGTCATCGGTCCGTCCGTTCGAGCGGCCGACCCAGGCGTCGACGTCGTAGCCGAGGTGCTCCCAGTAGCCGGGCTCGACCCGGTCGGTGACCGTGATCCCGGAGAGCCACTTGGCCGACTTGTAGAAGTACATCGGGGCGACATAGAGGCGGACCGGGCCGCCGTGGTCGTGCGAGATGTCCTTGTCCTGCATGCGCAGGGCGACCAGGACGTCGGGTCGGCGGGCCTGGGCGAGGGTGAGGCTCTCGGTGTACGTGCCGTCGAAGCAGGTGAAGCGGATCGCCTTCGCGGTGGGACGGACCCCGGCGGCGTCCAGCAGGTGGGCGAGGCGCACGCCCTCGAAGGGGGTGCCGGGGACCCGCCAGCCGGTGACGCACTGGACGTCCTTGACCAGCCGGGTCTGCGGCAGTGCACGCAGGTCGGCGAGGCCGTAGGTGCGCGGGCGGTCGACCAGGCCGTCGATCTTCAGCTGGTAGTTCGCCGCGTCCTTGTGCGGCACCGACGCGGCGACGGAGTAGTAGCGGAAGCCGCCCCCGTTGGGCAGCAGCCCGGTCAGGCCCGTGGGGTCCTTGCCGGCGACGGCGCCGAGGAAGCCCTCCAGGCCGCGTTGCAGCACCGGCGCGGCGGCGACGCCGAGCGCGCCCAGACCGAGGGTGCCGAGGAAGACACGGCGGCCGATGGGCCTGCCGTCCTGTTCCTCCGATCGTTCAGAGTTCACGCATTCATTCGAGCACTCGGGGCCCCGGGGGGCCAGGGAATCCGGTCACTGGTCAGGGTTCCGTAATCACTTCTTACGTGCGTCCCGCAGAGCAGTACGTCGCAGCAGGGCGTGCCGTTCAGCGCGTGGGTGCGCGCCGCGTGGAAGGCGGCCCGCGGGTCGCGGTGCGCGTAGGACCAGGGCGCCCGGGTGGCGTGCCGGCCGATGCGCCGGAACAGGGCCGCCGCCTCGGCCGGGCGGCCGGCGCAGGACAGGGCGAAGGCGAGGTGGTTGAGGTCGATGTGGCGGCGGGGGTGTTCGTCCTGCTCCCACTCCAGCCACCAGTCGAAACAGGCGCCGAGGATCCGCCGGGCCCTGGGGCCTGACCAGTGCCCGCAGGCCACGGGGCCGGCCGGTGCCGGACCGGTGGCGGCGCGCACCCGGTACCGCTCGGCGTAGGCGACGACCGGCAGGACGGCGAGCGGGGAGTCGGCCGGGGCCTCGGCGGCGGCCAGCTCGGCGATGTCGTACACCTCGTGGTCCTCGGCCGTCCGGCCGGCTGCGGGCCGTTCGGCGAGGCGGGCGAGCAGCAGGTGGTGGCCGTGATGGTGCTCGGGGTGACGGCGGCGCAGCTCGGCGAAGGCGCCGAGCACCTCGCGCTCCGGGCCGAGGGCGCGGGCGAGCCGGAGCAGCCCGAGCCAGGGGGTGGGGTCGGCGGGGGCGTGCGCGGCGGCGGTGGCGCAGGCCTCGCGCGCCAGGTCGGGGTTCTCCTTGCCGCGCAGGGCCCGCTGGACCTGGGCGAGGGCGTACAGCACGGTGGCGTCGGCGGAGCCCGGCTCGGCGTGCAGCCAGTCGCGGGCCCGGGCCACTGCGTACGGTTCCCGGGCGAGCACGGTGAGGCGGTGGCCGCGGCGGTCCCAGTCGTCGCCGGTGTGCCGCAGCAGGGAGCGGGCTGCCTGCCGCCGGCCCTGCGCCAAGGCGGCGCGTGCGGTGTGCAGTTCGCCGTCGTCGAAGGCGTCGTCGAAGGCGTGGGAGTCGTCGGTGCCGTCCGGGGCGGTGTCGCCGGACCGGTCCTTGGGGGCCCGGCGCGCACCGAGCAGGGGTGGGAGAGGGGGCACCGCGGGGCTTCCTGTTTGTTCGGGCTGCCATCGGCCGATCACTCACAGCAAACCCCCAGCCAAGGTTTGCGTCAAGCGGAACCAGGTGTTGCTGGGTTCAACTACCGTGACACAAAGGGAACTTGGAAAACTCCACGCGGGTGGGACGTCGTGCCGGAGGGGGTACTCGGTGGTCGGCTGTGGCGTACGCCATGGCGTCGGGACGCCGGGCCCCGGAGCATGGCGCATCGACCGCCCTGTTCCGGGTACCTTCGGGCCGATGCCGTCCCGAGGGCGCTACAGTCGGCCACTACGCACCCGTGGTCCGGCCGGATGATCGAGGTACGCAGCGTGTCCGTTCTGGTTCTCCTTCTCGCCGTGAGTGCCGCCTGCTGTCTGGGCTTCGGGTTCGTGCTCCAGCAGAACGCCGCGCAGAAGGCACCGCTGAGCGACTTCCTGTCCTTCCGGCTGCTGCTCGACCTGATCCGGATGCCCCGCTGGCTGGGGGGCCTCGGCCTGATGGTGGCCGGCATGGTGCTGGGGGCCCTCGCCCTGGGCAAGGGCGACATCTCCCTGGTCGAACCGCTGCTCGCCACCAACCTGCTGTTCGCCCTCGCCCTCTCCCGGCACCAGACCAAGCAGCCCCTCGGCCGCCAGGGCTGGGCCGGACTGCTGCTGCTCGCCGGCGGGGTGAGCACGTTCATCATGGCGGGCGAACCACGCGGCGGCAGCGCGATCGACGATCCGCTGCGGCACTGGCTGATCATCGGCGCGATGGTGGGCGCCGCCCTGGTGCTCACGACGTACGGCAAGCGCTCCCGGATGAGCTGGGGCCCGGTGCTGCTGGCCACCGCCGCCGGGCTGCTGTACGGCGTCCAGGACGCCCTGACCCGGGTGAGTGGCACCCGCTTCTCCGAGGGCGGCTTCGCCGAGCTGTTCACCGGCTGGCAGCCGTACGGCGTGCTGGCCTGCGGGGCCACCGGGCTGCTGCTGGTGCAGAGCGCCTTCGAGACGGCCCCGCTGCGCATGTCACTGCCCGCGCTGACCGCCGCCGAACCCCTCGCCGGCATCCTGTGCGGCGTCGGCTTCCTCGGCGACCGGCTGCGCACCGACACCGGGGCGCTGGCCTGGGAGGCGGCCGGGCTCGCCGCGGTGGTCGCGGGCATCGTGCTGCTGGGGCTGCACCCGGCGATGCCGTGCGGCACGGCGGAGGCGGAGCCCCCGGCCCGCGATCTGCAGCGGCGCTGAGAGGGAGCCTGCTTGGATGGGGGCATGAACCCTGCCGACGAAATCCTCGACATCGTCGACGAGAACGACCAGGTGATCGCCCAGAGCCCGCGGGGGGAGGCGTACGCCCGCGGACTGCGCCACCGCTGCGTGTTCGTCCAGGCCCGGGACGCGGCCGGCCGGCTCTTCGTCCACCGCCGCACGGCCACCAAGCTCGTCTTCCCCGCGCTGTACGACATGTTCGTCGGCGGGGTCGTCGCGGCGGGCGAGTCCTACGACCGGGCCGCGCTGCGGGAGGCCGAGGAGGAACTGGGCGTGACCGGGCTCCCCCGGCCGGCGTACCTCTTCAAGTTCCTGTACGGCGACAGGGCCGGGAACAGCTGGTGGTCGGCGGTGTACGAGGTGCGCTGCGAGCTGCCGGTGAGCCCGCAGGTGGAGGAGGTCCAGTGGTACGACTTCCTGGCCGAGGAGGAGGTCGAGCGGCGGCTCGGGGAGTGGGAGTGGGTGCCGGACGGGCTGGCGGCGTACGAGCGGCTGAGGGCGTTCCGCGGCGGCCGGTGAGGCGCCGGCGGTCCGGCAGCCCGGACGAAGGGCCTAGCGCGCCTCGCCCGCCTCGCTCTGCCGGTCCGCCACCGTGACGACGATCTTCCCGCGGGTGCGGCCCTCCTGGCTCAGCCGGTGCGCGTCGGCCGCCCGCTCCAGCGGGAACGTGTCCTGGACGTGCACCGTGACGACGCCCTGCTCGGCCAGCCCCGACAGGGCGGCCAGGTCCTCGGCGTCCGGACGGACGAAGCAGTAGCGGCCGCCGTGGCTCAGCACCTCCGGGTCGGCGATCGACGCCAGCCGCCCCTCCGGAGCGAGCAGGCCGGCCGAGGCCTTCAGCGTGTCGCCGCCGACGGTGTCGAAGACCGCGTCGACGCCGTCCGGGGCCAGCCCGCGCACCCGCTCGGCCAGGCCCGCGCCGTAGGACACCGGCTCCCCGCCGAGGCCGCGTACGTAGGCGTGGTTGCGTTCGCCGGCCGTACCGAAGACGCGGGCGCCGAGGTGGACGGCGATCTGGACGGCGAAGGATCCGACCCCGCCGGCCGCCGCGTGCACCAGCACGGTCTCCCCGCGCTCGACCTCCAGCGCCTTGAGCAGGACCTGGTAGGCGGTGAGCCCCGCGAGCGGCAGCCCGGCGGCCTCCTCGAAGGACAGGTTGCGCGGCTTGCGGGCCAGGGTGCGCACGGGAGCGGCGACGTACTCGGCGAGGGTGCCGCGGGAGAGGAAGTCCTCACGGCAGTACCCGATGACCTCGTCGCCCACCTCGAACTCCGTGACCGAGGCGCCGGGGCGGACGACCACCCCGCTGACGTCCCAGCCGGGGATCACCGGGAAGACGGCGTCCAGGACCGCGTCGAGACGGCCCTCGCGGCACTTCCAGTCGACCGGGTTGACGGCCGCGGCGCGGACCTCGACCAGCACCTGGTCGGGGCCGACCTTCGGGTCGCGCAGCTCGCCGTACTCCAGCACCTCGGGTCCGCCGTACCGGCGGTAGCTGATGCCCTTCATGTCCTCGACCCTCGGGGGTACTCGGGCGCCACGCAAGTGGTTTGGGCAGACACATCCGGATTCGCAGGGGTTCGGACGTACCCTGCCCGTCGCCGCACCCCGTACCCCCGAAGGTGAGCACCATGACCGCCCTTCACCAGGAACACACCGAGCACGGCACGCACCGCCACGGCCCGGACTGCGGGCACGACGCCGTACCGCACGGCGACCACCTGGACTACCTGCACGACGGGCATCTGCACCGCGAGCACGGGGGTCACTGGGACGAGTGCGAACCGGCCGGTCACACCGTCCACGAGGGCCATGAGCACGTGCACTACGACGAGTGCGGGCACGCCCAGGTGCGGCACGGTGACCACGTCGACTACCTGCACGACGGGCACCGGCACGCCGAGCACGGGGACCACTGGGACGACCACTGAGCCGGCCGCGCGACCCGTCCGCGCACGGAGACCGAGTCCGACGACCCTCCGGGGCGAGCGCTCCGGGGGGCGTCGGCCTATCGTGGCTCCGGTCACGTTCGGCCTGATGTCCGGTACGCGCACTGGACTACATACCGACCGGTCGGCATCATGAGTCGGGTTCCTGTTCACCCGTTCGTAGGAGTGATGTATGAGCGCCGACCACCCGCCCGGACTCGACCTGGACCGGCTGCGTGCCCTGCTCGACAGCGAGCACCCCGGTCTGGTGACCGGCCCCCTGACCGGCCGGCTGATCGAGGGCGGACGGTCGAACCTCACCTACGCGCTTTCCGACGGCACCTCGAAATGGGTCGTGCGACGGCCCCCGCTCGGCCACGTCCTCGCCACGGCGCACGACATGAAGCGCGAGCACCGCGTGATCAGCGCCCTGCACCCGACTCTGGTGCCGGTCCCGCGCCCCGTGCTGCTGTGCGAGGACGAGGAGGTGCTCGGGGCTCCGTTCTACGTCATGGAGTTCGTCGAGGGCACCCCCTACCGCACCGCCCAGCAGCTCGCCCCGCTGGGCCCCGAGCGCACCCGGAACGCCGTGTTGTCCCTGGTGGACACGCTGGTCGAGCTGCACGCGGTGGACGCCGCCGAGGTGGGCCTGCGGGACTTCGGCCGCCCCGAGGGCTTCCTGGACCGGCAGTTGCGCCGCTGGGGCAAGCAGCTGGACGCCTCCCGCAACCGCGAACTGGCCGGCATCGACGAACTGCACGCGGCCCTGGGCCGGGAGCTGCCGCGGTCCCCCGCGCCCGCCGTCGTCCACGGCGACTACCGCCTCGACAACGTGCTGATCGGCGACGACGACGAGATCAAGGCGATCCTCGACTGGGAGATGTCCACCCTCGGCGACCCGCTCACCGACCTGGGCCTACTGGTGATGTACAGCCGCCCGCTGGGCATGGCCGGCTCCCCGGTCTCCACCACCGCCGAGGCCCCCGGCCACCCCTTGCCGCGGGAGCTGATCGAGCGGTACGCGGCGCGCTCCGGGCGGGACGTGTCGGCGGTCTCCTGGTACGAGGCGTTCGCCTGGTTCAAGCTCGCCGTGATCCTGGAGGGCATCCACTACCGGTACACCCTCGGCCAGACGGTCGGGCACGGCTTCGACCGGATCGGCGACCTCGTGCCCGTCTTCATCGACCACGGACTGACCACTCTTCAGGAAGGCTGACGGTCATGGACTTCGCGTTCGACGCGCGCACCGAGGAGATGCGCGCCAAGCTGCTCGCCTTCATGGACGAGTACGTCTACCCGGCCGAGGCGGTCGCCGAGGAGCAGCGGGCCGCGCTCGCCTCCCCCTGGGACACCCCCGCCGTGGTCGAGGAGCTGAAGGCCGAGGCCCGCAGGCAGGGCCTGTGGAACCTCTTCCTGCCCGACGCCGAGTACGGCGCGGGACTGACGAACCTCCAGTACGCGCCGCTCGCCGAGATCACCGGCCGCTCCCCGCACCTCGCGCCCACCGCGACCAACTGTGCCGCGCCGGACACCGGGAACATGGAGGTGCTGGCGCAGTTCGGCGACGAGCGGCAGAAGAAGCAGTGGCTGGAGCCGCTGCTGGCCGGGGAGATCCGCTCGGCGTTCGCGATGACCGAGCCCGACGTGGCCTCCTCCGACGCCACCAACATCACCACGCACATCGAGCGGGACGGCGACGAGTACGTCGTCACGGGCCGCAAGTGGTACATCTCCGGGGCGATGAACCCGGACTGCAAGATCTTCATCGTCATGGGCAAGACGGACCCGGACGGCGCCGACATCCGCCGCCAGCAGTCCATGATCCTCGTCCCGCGCGAGACCCCCGGGGTCACCGTCAGGCGGGCGATGCAGGTCTTCGGCTACGAGGACCACTCCCACGGCGGCCACGCCGAGGTCGTCTTCGACCACGCGCGCGTGCCGGTGACGAACCTCGTCGGCGAGGAGGGCGGCGGCTTCGCCATCGCCCAGGCCCGGCTCGGCCCCGGCCGGATCCACCACTGCATGCGGCTGATCGGCATGGCCGAACGGGCGATCGAGCTGATGTGCCGCCGGGCGGTGTCCCGGACGGCGTTCGGCAAGGCGCTGGCCCAGCAGGGAGTGGTCCAGAACTGGATCGCCGACGCCCGGGTCACCGTCGAGCAGCTCCGGCTGCTGGTCCTGAAGACGGCCTGGCTGATGGACACCGTCGGCAACAAGGGCGCCCACACGGAGATCCAGGCGATCAAGATCGCCACCCCGCGCGCGGTGGTCGGCATCCTCGACAAGGCGATCCAGCTGCACGGCGCGGGCGGGGTGAGCCAGGACTTCCCGCTGGCCGAGCTGTACGCGAGCGCCCGCACCCTGATGCTGGCCGACGGCCCGGACGAGGTGCACCAGCGGTCGCTGGCGCGGCGGGAGCTGAAGAAGTACCTGTGAGTGAGCGCGCGTGAGGGGCGGTCCGCCGGCGCGGCCGCCCCTCACGCGCGTCCTGGTACGGCGCTGGTGCTGTGACCGGAAAGGTTTGCCGGTGAACCTTTCCGGTCGCAGCACTAGGGCCGCAGCGCCCGCAGCAGCAGGTCGGCGAGGTGGTCGGCGACCTGCTGAGGGGTGAGGGGGCCGTTCGGGCGGTACCAGGTGGACAGGTGGTGGACGGAGCCGAAGTGGTAGTCCACGACCAGGTCGGCCGGGGTCGCGGTGGAGAACACGCCCGCCTTCTGGCCCTCCTCGATGAGCGCGCGGAACCGTTCGTGGTAGCGCCGCCGCTCGGCGCGGACCTGCTTGTTCTTCTCCGGGCTCAGATGGTGCATGGACCGGAAGAAGATCATCGCGTCGTCGAGGTTGTCGATCGTCGTGACGACGACGTCCGCCGCGGCGGCCCTGAGCCGCTCCTCCACCGGCGCGTCCATCCCGGCGAAGTGGTCGAGCCGCTCCTGCTGGACGCGGAGCATGCGCGCGTACACCTCGTGCAGGAGGTCGTCCTTGGAGCCGAAGTAGTGGTAGAGCGCCCCCTTGGTGACACCGGCCGCCTCCACGATCTCCTGCACGGAAGTGCGGTCGTAGCCCTGCTCCGCGAAGAGCCGGGTGGCGGCGGCCAGCAGCCGCTGCGGAACGGGCGTCCCGTCTCCGTCCGTCGTCCTGGGCACTGCCGCCACCTGCCTTCCGTGATGCTCTGATCGAGTCGTGATGCTCTGATCGAGTCGTGATGCTTACCGGGAGTCCTGCGCGCGGGAACGCAGTTCCCGACGGAGGATCTTCCCACTTGCCGTTTTGGGCAAGTCGGGCAGGATCTCCACCTGCCGCGGGTACTTGTAGGCGGCCAGTCTCTCCTTGCAGTACACCGCGAGGTCGTCCGGGGCCGCCTCGGCGCCCGGACGCAGGCTGATATAGGCCTTGACGGTCTCGCCCCGGTAGCCGTCGGGGATGCCGACGACGGCCGCCTCGCGCACCGCCGGGTGGGTGTACAGCACGTCCTCGACCTCGCGGGGCCACACCTTGAAGCCGGACGCGTTGATCATGTCCTTCTTGCGGTCGACGACGTAGAGCCAGCCCTGTTCGTCCATGAAGCCGATGTCGCCGGTGCGCAGCTCGCCGTCCGGGAAGGACTCGGCGGTGGCGTCCGGACGCCGCCAGTAGCCGGGAACGACCTGGGGTCCCCGTACGACTATCTCGCCCTGCTCCCCGAAGGGCACCTCCGCGCCCTGCTCGTCCACGATCCTGACGACCGTGTCGGCGCCGGGCAGGCCCACCGACAGCGTGCCGGAGACGGGGTCCACGGGCGCCTCCAGGCCGGGCGGGACGGAGGCGCAGGGGGCGGTGCACTCGGTGAGGCCGTACCCGACCCGGATGTACGGCCCGAAGCGCTCGCGGAACTTCTCCACCAGGGCCGGGGGCACGGGCGCGCCGCCGGAGGACAGGTTCACGAAGGAGGCGAAGTGCTCGGGGGTGGCGTCCGGGTGGGCGGCGAGTGCCATGTAGGCGGTGGACGGGCCGACCGTGTAGTGCGGGCGGTGCTCGGCGAAGGCCTCCAGGACGAGTCCGGGCTCGAAGCGGTAGGCCAGCACCAGGGTGCCGGCGCTGTTCAGGCAGGCGCCGAACTGGCAGACCATGCCGGTGATGTGGAACAGCGGCGCGAGGGCGTAGTAGACGGGTGGCTCCGGGAGCGCGAGCCCGGTCCGCTGCCGCTCGGCGTTGTGCATGATGTTGCCGTGCAGGTTGGTGGCGCCCTTGGGGGTGCCGCTCGTGCCCGAGGTGTAACTGATCAGCGCGATGTCGTCCGGGCGCGGCTCGCGGCCCCCGGGCGCCTTGCCGCCCTGCCGGGCGACGGCCACCAGGTCGTCGGCGTCCGGCGCCTTCGGCAGCCGTTCGAAGCCCAGCACGCGCGCGTCGTCGCGGGTCTGGAAGTCCAGCTCGCACGCGGTGAGCACGACCCGCACCGGCGATCCGGCGGCCGTCTCGCGCAGGTACGACTCCCAGGCCCGGTCGGAGCAGACCAGCGCGGCCACCTCGCCGTCCCGCAGGACGTGCCCCACCTCGCCGGACTTGTACATCGGGTTGACCGGCACCACGGTCGCGCCGGCCTTCCAGGCGCCGAGGACGGCGAGCACGAAGTGCGGGGTGTTCTGCAGCAGCACGGCCACCCGGTCGCCCCGCTCCAGTCCGCGCGCGGTGAGATGGGCGGCGACGGAGTCGCTCAGCTCGTCGACCTCGCGGTAGCTGAGCCGGGCGTCGAAGTAGGCGAGGAAGGTGCGCTCGGGCGCCTCGGCGACGGCGGCCCGCAGTGCGTGCACCAGCGAGTCGGCGGGGTCGACCGGACCGCGCTGGGCGTCGTCGAGCAGGGCCAGCCAGGGCCGTGCCGCGTACCGTGAGGTGGTCACCGGGCCTCCTCCCACCTGCGCTGGATGTGGTTCATGCCGCTCAGCCAGCGATCCGGATCGGTGGCCCGCGCCTGGTAGTACTCGGCCACCTCGGGGTGCGGCAGGATCAGGAAGCGATCCTCCTCCATGCCCCGGAACAGGGCGTCGGCGACGGCGTCCGGTTCGATCGCGGTCGGCAGCAGCACCAGGTCCCCGGCGCTGCCGGTGGCGGCCAGCATGTCCGTCCGCACACCCTGCGGGCAGATGGCGTGCACCTTCAGGCCCCGGTGCCGGTACGTCAGCGACAGCCACTCCGCGAAGGCGTAGGCGCCGTGCTTGGTGACGCTGTACGAGGGCGCGCCGATCATGGTGAGGAGCCCGGCGGCCGACACGGTGGACACGAACCGGCCGCCGCCCCGCTCCAGCCAGGCGGGCAGCAGCTGGTGCGCCGCCCGGACATGCGCCATGACGTTCACGTCCCAGGAGACCTCCCAGGACCGCTCGTCCAGCGGGCCGCCCCGGCCTCCGTCCTCGAAGGCGACGCCGGCGTTGGCGCAGTAGACGTCGATGGTGCCGCCGAGCGCGTCCCGGGCGTCGCCGACGATCGCCGAGGCATCGCCCGGCACGGGGATCCCGCCGATCTGCTCGGCCACCGCCTTGGCCTTGTCGCCGTCCAGGTCGTTCACGACGACCCGGGCCCCCTCGGCGGCGAACCGCCTGGCCAACGCGGCCCCGATCCCCCCGCCGGCCCCGGTGACGACCACTCCCGCATCCTGCACGGCTTCCACCATCGGTCTCCTTCGGCACGACTTCGCGTGGCACTCTTGGCTCTGATCGGGTCAGACTAACCGGTCGGTATGTGTGAAGGAAGGGCCGTCGCACCAACCTCCAGCCATGGACCTGTCGCGACGGAACCTTCTGGCATCGGCAACGATGGCGGCCCTTCCCGCCCCCTGCGGACAGCGTGACGAACTGCGCACCGGCTTCGAAAGGCTCGCCGCCGACGGCTACTCGCTGCTGCGCGGCCGGCGCGTCGGCATCGTCACCAACCCCACCGGCGTCACCCGGGACACCTCCCACATCGTCGACGTCATGCACCGGGACTCCCGGGTGAGGCTGACGGCGGTCTTCGGCCCCGAACACGGCTTCAGAGGCACCGCGCAGGCGGGCGGCTCCGAGGGCCGGTACGACGACCCGGCGACCGGACTGCCCGTCTACGACACCTACCTGAAGAGCGGACGGCAACTCGCCGACGTCTTCACCGCCTCCGGTGTCGACACGGTCGTCTTCGACATCCAGGACGTGGGCGTCCGCTTCTACACCTACATCTGGACGCTGTACGACTGCATGGAGGCCGCGCAGCTCGCGGGCAAGCGGTTCGTCGTCCTCGACCGGCCCAATCCGGTGACCGGGCGCGAGGCGCGGGGGCCGGTGCTGCACAAGGAGTTCGCCACGTTCGTCGGCCGGCAGCCGGTCGCGCAGGCGCACGGGATGACCGTCGCGGAGCTGGCACGGCTGTTCAACGGGGAGTTCCTGAGCACGCCGGTCGCGCTGGACACCGTCCTGATGACCGGGTGGAGGCGGTCGGACTGGTACGACGCCTCCGCGCTCCCGTGGGTGCCGCCGAGCCCGAACATGCCGACCCCGGACACGGCCCTCGTCTACTCCGGCACCTGTATGTTCGAGGGCACCAACGTCTCGGAGGGCCGGGGCACGACCAGGCCCTTCGAACTGCTGGGCGCCGACGGCCTTGACGGCCGCTGGGCGGCCGCCGCGAACGAACTCGCGCTGCCCGGCGTGCGGTTCAGGGAGGCGTACTTCGCGCCCACGTTCTCCAAGTTCCAGGGAAGGACGGTCGGCGGGGTGCAGATCCATGTGCACGACCGCAGCGTCTACGACCCCGTACGCACCGGGATCGCCCTGCTGGTGACCGTCAGGAGGGTCTGGGACGGCTTCGCCTGGCGGCCGGACGACTGGATCGACAGGCTCACCGGCTCCACCAGGGTGCGCACGATGATCGACGCGGGAGCGACCACCGACGAGGTCACCGGCGCCTGGCAGGAGGAACTGACCGCGTTCCGGCGGGTGCGAAAGGAATATCTCCTCTACAGGTGAGGCGCGGTGTATGGCCAACCTTGCCCCGCAGCAGGACGATGCGTCCGCGACGCATCGTTTCAGGGGGGACGAGGGAGCCTGACATGGCGGATCCTGGGATGAGCGTGACTCCCTACTGGGAGCTGACCTTCGACGCGGACGGGGACGTGGACGGCCCCGAGCGCGACCGCCTGAGGACGCAGGTCACCGAGCACGGTGTGCGTGACCTGCTGGTCTTCGCACATGGCTGGAACAACGACCGCTCGGGCGCGACCGCGCTGTACCGGCGCTTCTTCGCACCGGTCCCGGCGCTCGCCCCTCGGGCCCGGCTCGGGTACGTGGGCGTGATCTGGCCGTCGATGCGGTTCAGCGACGAGCCGATCCCCGACTTCCCCAAGTCGGTGGCGGCCGTGGCCGCGGAGGCGGCCCCGGGCCCGGCGCTGGACAAGGACACCCGGCGCGCCCTGCTGGAGACCTTTCCGGGCCGGGCGCCCGTGATCGACCAGCTCGCCCGGATGCTGGACGAACGGCCGGACGGAGCGGCCCAGTTGACGGAGTTCGGGCGGCTGGTGCGGCTGCTGGCGGACGACGGGCGGCGGCCGGGCGTGTGCGACACCGACGAGGAGGGCGAGCCGGCGGTTTTCACCGGGGACCCGGCGACCGCCTGCGACCAGTTCGCCGAGGCGCTCGCCGCCGTGCGGTCGCCCGGCGCACCGGCCGGGTTCAGCATCCCGAACCCTTGGGACGGCGCCAAGGAACTGCTGCGTCAGGCGACCTATTACACGATGAAGCGCCGGGCCGGAACGGTCGGCGAGCACGGACTGGGGCCGGTGATCGGGCAGCTGGCACAGGCGGCGGCCGGGATGCGGGTGCATCTGATCGGACACAGCTTCGGCGGCCGGCTGGTGTCGTTCGCGCTGCGCGGCCTGCCCGGCGGGGTGGGTGCGGTGAAGTCGGTGACGCTCCTGCAGGGCGCCTTCTCGCACTACGCCTTCGCGGACCGGCTGCCGCAGGCGCCGGACAAGGCGGGCGCGCTCAAGGACCTGCAGCGGCGCATCGACGGTCCGCTCGTGTGCTGCTACTCGCACTTCGACACGGCACTGGGCACCTTCTACCCGCTGGCTTCCCGGCTGGCCGGGGACGACCGCTCCTGCGTGGGCAGCGAGATCGCCGCCGTGCTGGGCCCGGAGTGGGGCGCCCTGGGCCACGACGGGGTGCAGGCGGTGCCGGGCACCGCCCGGCTCGACCTCGCGGCGGCCCTCGGCGGACCGCTGCCCGCCTCCGGGTGCGTGAACGTCGACACTGCCGCCGTGGTGCGGCGCGGCGGCGCGCCGACCGGGGCGCACAGCGACATCGTGCACCCCGAACTGGCACGGCTGGTACTGGCGGCGGGCCGTATCGCCTGACCCGCCGCCGGTCTCACCTCATCGGTGGGACGTGTACTCGACGACCTGCTGGAAGGTCGGCCGGTTCTGCCAGCTGATCTTGCCGTGCTTGATGCCGCCCAGGGTGCGCTGGACGATGGAGTCGGCGCACCACTGGTCGCCGGCCGAGCACTGGTCGTCGCCCGGGTAGACCTGGGCGGCGGTCGCCCCGGCCGCCTGGTCCAGGGTGCTGATCAGGACGTCCCGGCAGGCGCTGAGGCTGCCGCCGCCGCAGTACTTCTCGGCGAGGGCGCCCTGCACGTTCTCCCCCAGCACCGCCCGGATGTCCTTGTCGACATAGCTCCACCAGCCGAACTGGAAGGAGCTTCCGGCGTGCGAGCCGGTGGGGCCGTGTCCGGCGGACGGGGTCTCGTCGATCGACAGGTTGGAGGTGAAGTCGGCGTACAGGTCGCTGCCCAGGCCCGGTTCGAACTCGGCCTTGACCAGCAGCGGCCACCACGCGTCCAGGATGCGGATCGCGTCGGCGTCGGCGTAGGTGTGCGAACCGGCCGATGTCTCCGTGCGCTTGGCGCCCGCGGTCACCCACGCCTGCAGCTTGCTCACCGCCGCGGCGGCCGTGGGGTCGGTCACCGTCGAGGAGTTGACCACCTTGAGCAGCTTCGGCAGCACGTCCTCGGCCCGCAGATCGGCGAGCCCCGCGTCCGCCATGGCCTGCACCAGCTTCGTACGGGTCACGCCGCCGGCCGCGACCAGCTTCTTGACCCGGTCGTCGAGCAGGTTGCCGCGGTGAACCGACCCGTCACCCCAGGCCGCGGCGGAGTAGTCCGTGGCCTGCTTGTTGTTCCAGGAGACGTAGTAGTCCTGGTCGACGGAGTTCGGGTGGGCCGAGGCCGGGGTGTAGCCGGCGGTGTTGGTGGCCGGGTCCCAGTTGCGCCACTCGTACGCCTGCTGGGCCCAGACCGGGAACTCCGCGTCGACTCCGGCCGCCCGCACCGGGTTGTCACCGCTGTTGTAGTACGCGGTGTGCTGGGAGTCGGCGTAGAACCAGTTGAAGGTGTAGTTGATGTGCTGGGCCGCGCTCTGGAAGTCCTTCGGGCCCTTCACGAAGTCGGGGTCGTTCAGCATCTGGAAGCCGATGATCGAGTCGGCCTCGTGCAGGTAGGAGGAGCGCAGGGTGGTGTAGGCGACCTTCTTGCCGCCGACGGTCGCGCGGTACTCCACCGGACCGTACTTCGTCCGCCACACCCGCATGGTGTACGAGCCCGCCGGCGTGCTGTCCGCCGTGGTCGGTGACCAGGAGTTCTTCTGCTCGACCTCGTCCATGGCCGTGCAGGTGCCGTGGTAGAGGTAGTGGTAGTCGTCCTGGCACAGCTCGACCGCGTAGGTGTCGATGATGTCCTGACCGGAGGTGGTCGCGCTCCAGGAGTAGTCCTGGCCGCGGCCGAGTTCGACGTACATGCTCAGCCCCGCGAAGGAGGCGCCGCGCGCGCTGATGCCCGGGCCCTGGATCTCCTGCAGCATGAGCAGCTGCGGGGCGAAGTACCCGGTCTGGGGGCCGAAGACGGCGATCGGGTGGCCGCTGGCGGTGTACTTGCCGCTCACGACGAGCGCGTTGGACATCCCGCGCCTGGCCGAGCCGAGGGCCGTCTTCGCGGCGGTGGCGGAGGTGCTCCTGGCCGCCGCGGTGGCCCCGCTGCCCGTGCGGTCGTAGACCAGCGGTTCCTGGGTGACCGTACCGGGATCGGGCAGGGCCTCGCCCTTGGCGTCGGCGGGCTTGGTGCCGTACGGGAAGCTCTGGCCGTCGTGGACGGTCAGCACGGCCTCGGGGTCGTTGCGCTCGCGGAAGGACTCCCAGACCTTGGTGCCCTCCTCGACGCCGTACTTGTGCTGGGCGGCGAGCAGAGAGACGGCGTTGTTGACCTCTCCGCCCCCGCCGGCGCCGAACAGCGAGCCGATGACGGAGGCCAGCGCCACCAGGTCGGTGATCTTGAAGTGGGCGATGGTGCCGGCGTTGGTGATCGGGTCCTTGTGGCCGGTCAGGTCGTACTCGCCGGGGAAGTAGCGGCCGCTGTCCGAGGCGTCGATGTAGGCGTTGATTCCGGCGAGGTAGGCATTGGCGTCGGCCAGGGCCTGCTGGCCGCGGGCGCCGTTGTCCGCCACCGCGTGGTCGATCTGCGCCTGCAGGTCGGCCTCGGTGTAGGGCGCGTTGCGGTAGAACTCCTGCTCCAGGCCCTGGTTGGCGGCCGCGCCGCCCGCGAAGGAGGTCAGCTGGCCACGGCCGACGTGCCGGAAGACGTCCATCAGCCACAGGCGGTCCTCGGCCGCCGCGTAACCGGCGCCGTACTCGGTGCCGTACCGGGTGGTGCCGGTGATGTGCGGCACACCGGTCTTCTTGTCCCGGACGATCGTCACGTCGCCGCGCCCGCCCGGCTTCTCCGTGGAGGCGACCTGGTCCGAAGGGACGCCGAAGGAGGCGTCGTTGAAGAAGGTGCTGACCGTGGCGTCCGTGAGCTGCTTGTAACCGGTGGCGAGGCCGGCGTAAGGCCCGAGCTGGTCCTCTGCGTGCGACGGCTGCGTCCCGAAGGCCTGGTTGAGGAGGATCTGGGCGAGCGTGGCGTTGCCGTTCTCGCCGGGCGGCAGGATGTCCGAGCACTGGCCGCCGCAGTAGTCGTTCGACGCGGTCCCGGCCGCCGCGGCGGCCGCGGTCTGGGTGAGCGGGGAGAGAAGTCCGGCGACGAGGACGCATATCGACGCCGTCTTCAGGAACCCGGTGGAGCGACGGGACGTTCTCAGTCTGTCAAGGGCGGTACGTGGGGTTCGCCGTGGCATGGCAGCTCCTAGCGACAGGGGTGGCCGAACGTTACCGCCGGTATCCCCAGCTTTAAAGATGAACATGCGTCACTTTCTGGAGTCCGCAAGCAGAGACAAGAGAAGACATGGAGCCGAATCGCCTGTCGATACGTCTATTCGGCGACGTCCGTGCGACGACGCCGAAGTGACCGAAGTACAGGTGCAGGTGTGACGGAGGTGCAGGGCGATGGCCGGTTTCCGGAGTCTGGCGAGACAGGTACGCGATCCGGACTGCGATCTGGCACTACGGCGGTACTCACTGCGCAAGTGCCTTGAGAAGTTCGCCCCTTACGGGCATCGGGCGACCTGGGACCATCTGTGCTCCCGGGCGGGCTTCGGCCCGGAGGACCGCTCCCCCGACCCGGTGCGGCTCGTGGCCGCGCTGGAGGAGCTGGAGGAGGCCCGGTCCGTGTGGCTCGCCTATGAGACCGACTTCACCGAGCGGCGCAGGAAGGAGAAGCACGACGGGCTGCGCCGGCCGCGCAGCGTGGACGACTGGCACCGGATGACCTGGGGGGGCTTCGGGGTCGCCTGGTGCGACGACCCGCGCGTCCACCCCGGTGAGCCGTTGGCCGAGGTGCTGCGCCGGCTGATCACCGCGCTGAACCGGCAACCGGGCTCGTCCTGCCCGGTGTGCAACGCCGACCGCCTGATCTGGCGTTACGGCCTGGACCACGAACCGTCGTCCGGCCCGGTGTGCACGGACTGCGGGATCCTGGTGCCGCGCCCCGTGCTCACGCCGCGGGCGCTGGAGTACGCGAGGCGGGGGCGGCTGCTGATGTCGGCCTGAGCAGTGCTGTTCAACGGGGGCCTGTCCCCGGGGGGTGCGCAGGGGGATGCCGCACCCCTGCCGGGGCCGGACGCGCCATCGGCGGGGACGCTGCAACTGCCCGGTGCAGGGCCGTGGTCGACGTGCGGCCGCGCCGCGCCGGCGCGCCGGGTCACGACGACGCCCCGGACGGCCGGCGGGCTGCCGTGACGCACCGGGTTCACGCCACTTCCAGCAGGAGCACTGTGCAGGCTTGCCTGAACGGCCGCCGATCGCCGGCGGAGAGCGCCGCCGTGCCGATGTCGCCCGAGGACCTGGCGCGTTCCGCCGCCGACGCGGTGGCGGCCGGGGCCACGTCGCTGCACGTCCACCCGAGGACACCGTGCGGACACGAGAGCCTGTCCCCGCGCGTCCTCGCGCCGGCGCTGGAGGCGATCCGGGCACACGTGTCGGTGCCGGTCGGGGTGACGGCCGGCGCCTGGGCCGAGCCCGACCCGGCGGCGCGGCTCGCCCGGGTGCGCGCCTGGTCCGTGCTGCCCGACTTCGCCTCGGTCAACTGGCACGAGCCGGGAGCCGAAGCCGTCGCCGAGCAGCTTCTGGCCATGGGCGTGGGCATCGAGGCGGGTGTCCGGTCCGGCACCGGCGGCGCGGCCCGGTTCACCCGCTCGCCGCTCGCCCCGAGGGTGCTGCGCGTGCTGGCCGAGGTGTCCGATCCGGACCCGGGGACCGCCGAGGCGTCGGCGCGGGCCCTGCTGGCCGCGCTGGGACCGGCGCACGGCCGCCCGGTGCTGCTGCACGGCGAGGGGGGCGGCGCCTGGCCGGTGCTCCGGCTGGCGGGACGGCTGGGCCTGGCCACCCGGGCCGGGCTGGAGGACACGCTCCACCTGCCGGATGGCCGACGGGCGCTCTCCAACGCCCGGTTGGTGGCGGAGGGGCTGGCCGCGTACGGATCGCGCCGGCCAGGGCGCCCGGTCCGGCGTACCTGACGCGCAAGCGCGGGACCGAGTACGCGTGAGACGACGGCGCCGCGGCCCCGGGACCGGGAGCTCAGCGCCCCTCCGCCAACAGCCGCGACCCGGTCAGCCGTTGGCCGAACACGTCGTCGGGGTTGGACAGGACGCAGTTCTCCAGGGAGAGGCAGCCGCACCCGATGCAGTCGGTCAGATGGTCACGCAGACGGTTCAGCTGCTTGATGCGTTCGTCGAGCTCCGAGCGCCACTTCTCCGACAGCCGCGCCCAGTCCTCCCGGGTCGGGGTCCGTTCCTCGGGAAGTTCGGCGAGCGCGTCGCGGATCGTGGCCAGCGGGATGCCGACCCGCTGAGCCGCGCGGACGAAGGCGACCCGGCGCAGGGTGTCGCGGCTGTAGCGGCGCTGGTTCCCGGCGGTGCGGCGGCTGCTGATCAGGCCCTTGGACTCGTAGAAGTGCAGGGCGGAGACGGCGGCGCCGCTGCGCGCGGACAGCTGGCCGACGGTCAGCTCGTGGATCTTCTCGGGAATCTGGGGCACTCCTCAGAGCCTAGCGGCCCCGACGCCGGCGGTCCGTTGACAGGCGCCCCGTACCCGACCATGCTAAGCAGTTGCTTAGAGACGCGAGCGAGAGGCCGGGAACATGGCAGAACCGAGGATCTTCACCAGCCCCGACGAGCTGAAGGCGGCCGTGGGCGAGCAGCTGGGGTACACCGACTGGCTGGAGGTCGACCAGAAGCGCATCGACCTCTTCGCCGAGGCCACCGGCGACCACCAGTGGATCCACGTGGACCCGGAGAAGGCCGCCGCGGGTCCCTTCGGGACCACCATCGCCCACGGCTATCTCACCCTCTCCCTGCTCCCGGTCTTCGGCCCGCAGCTGATCGGGGTCGAGGGCGTGAAGATGGGCGTGAACTACGGCACCAACAAGGTCCGTTTCCCCTCCCCCGTCCCGGTCGGCTCCCGGCTGCGCGCCACCGCGACGATCACCGGCGTCGACGACGTCACCGGCGGCGTCCAGGTGACGGTCGCCTTCACCGTGGAACGCGAGGGCGGCGACAAGCCGGTGTGCGTCGCGGAGTCGGTCTCCCGGTACTACCTGTAGCCCGCAGCCGGGCTCACCCGGCCCCGACCATGCGCAGCACGAGGTCGGCGTAGAGCGCGCCGACCTCTTCGGGGGTGCGCGGACCGTCCACGGTGAACCAGCGGGCCACGTCGATGCAGAGCGACAGCACGGCGAGGGTGGTGCCCTGGACGTCCAGCACGTCGAACTCGCCGACGGCCACGCCGTCCTCGATGATCCCGCGCACCTCGGCGTCGACCTGGCGGCGCAGCGCGACGATCTCGGCGCGGGCCTCGGGGCCGAGGGCGTCGAGCTCGTACTGCACGATCCGCGCGGTGGTGCGCCGCCCCGCGTGCCAGCGGACGAAGGAGCTGACCGCGTCGGCGAGCCGCTCGGCCGCGGTGCCCTCGCGCCGTGCGGCCGTGCGCAGGATGTCGAGGGCCTTGTCGTGGCCGATCCGGCTGATCCGGTGGAGCAGCTCTTCCTTGGTCTTGTAGTGGATGTAGAGCGCGGCCGGGCTCATGCCGGCGCGGCCCGCGATGTCGCGGGTCGTCGTCGCGTGGTAGCCGCGCTCGGCGAAGGCCTCCACGGCGGCGACGAGCAGCCGCCGGGCCGCGTCCGGGGTGACCTCTTCCCACGGCTCCACTTCGCCGCCGGTCGTCTCCTCCGCCGTACTCATCGCTCGCTCGCCCCTCTCGGTGACAGGAGCACCACCATACCGCCGACGGTGAGCGGGCGCTTAGTGCAGCCGGTCAGAGCTTTTCGAAGGGGTCGTGTTCGGCCAGCAGCTTCTCCAGCCGTGCCTGGTCCACCCGGCTGACGATCCGCCCGGCCTCCTGCCGGTCCCGGATCACCTTGGCGAGCGTGAAGGCGGAGGTGACGAGGTAGAGGACGGCGATGGCCAGGAAGGCGCGCACCCAGGCGTCGGCGCCGAGCTGGTAGATGCCGATGGCGGTGGCCGCCATGGCGACTGCGAAGGACGCGACGGCCTGGCCGTAGAAGGCGGCCGTGCTCTGCTGCTTGACCGGTGTGTCACTCATGGGGAAGAGCATCGGCGGATCCGGCTTGCGCCACATCCGCCGAAGTACTCAGAGGCATACTCAGCCGGACACCTGCTCAGAACGCCGAGACCCCGGTCAGCGAACGCCCGATGAGCAGTTTCTGGATCTGGCTGGTGCCCTCGTAGAGGGTCATCACCCGGGCGTCGCGCAGGAGTTTGCCGGCCGGGTACTCGTCGATGTAGCCGTACCCGCCGAAGACCTGGAGGGCGTTGTTGGCGGCGCGGACGGCCGCCTCGGAGGCGAACAGCTTGGCCTTGGAGGACTCGACGGCGAAGGGCTGCCCGCGGTCGATCAGGTCGGCGACCCGCCAGGTGAGCAACCGGGCGGCGTCCACGTCGACGGCGATGTCGCTGATCAGCTCCTGGACCAGCTGGTGGCGGGCGATCGGCTTGCCGAACTGCTCGCGCTCACCGGCGTGGCGGACGGCCGCGTCGAGCGCCGCCTGCGCGATGCCGACGCAGCCGGCGGCCACCGACATACGCCCCTTGGCCAGCGCGGACATGGCGACGGAGAAGCCCTTGCCCTCCTCGCCGAGCATCGCCGAGGCCGGTACCCGTACGTCCTCCAGGACCAGTTCGGCGGTGGCCTGACCGCGCAGACCGAGCTTGCCGTGGATGGTGCGACGGGTCAGGCCGGGAGTGTCGGTGGGCACGAGGAAGGCGCTGACGCCCTTGTGACCGGGGGCGTCGGTGGAGCGGGCGAAGAGCAGCACCACGTCGGCCCACGTGCCGTTGGTGATGAACATCTTGGTGCCGTTGACCACGTAGTCGTCGCCGTCGCGTACGGCACGGGTGGTGAGGTTGCCCGCGTCGGAGCCGGTGCCGGGCTCGGTGAGGCCGAAGCAGCCGACGTACTCGCCGGCTGTCAGCCCCGGCAGCCAGCGCCGCTTCTGCGCCTCGTCGCCCCAGGCGGCGATCGTCTTGGCGACGAGCCCCAGGGACACCGACACGATGCCGCGCACCGAGGAGTCACCACGCCCGAGCTCCTCGGTGACCAGGCAGTACGCGAGATGGTCGCCGCCGGAGCCGCCGTACTCCTCGTCGACGGTCAGCCCCAGGAAGCCGACCTCGCCGAGTTTCTTCACGATGCCCCGGTCGACCTCCTCGGCCCGGTCCCAGGCGACCACGTGCGGGGCGATCTCGCGCGCCACGAAGTCCCGCGCGAGCTGCCGCACGGCCGCCTGCTCCTCGCTCAGTTCCAGGTTCACCACGCGATCACCTCACACAGAAAGAATCCGTCGACGGATCTTGAAAGCCGTACATTTAAATTAGCACTGCTAGTTTCCATCCGCAGCCCTACTATGTGCGCCATGGCCCGACCGCGCAAGCCCCTCCTCAGCACCGACCGGATCGTCGAGACGGCCCGGGAACTCGTGGACCGGGAGGGTCTGGCGGCCGTCTCCACCCGCCGGCTCGCCGCCGAACTGGGGGTGAGCGGGCCCTCGCTGTACAACCACTTCCGCACCAAGGACGAGATCCTGGAGGTGGTCGCCGACTCGGTGAGCGCTCTGGTGGACCTGTCGATGTTCGAGGACGGCCGGGACTGGCGGACCGCGCTGCACGACTGGGCCGTCTCCTACCGGGCCGCCCTGCGCGACCACCCGAACATCGTCCCCGTCCTCGCCCGGGGGCCGGGCCGCCGCCCGGCAGCCCTGCGGCTGGCCGACGCGGTCTACGGCGCGATGGTCCACGCCGGCTGGCCGCCGGCCCAGGCGACCTCGATCGGCGCGCTCATGCGGTACTTCATCATGGGCTCCGCGCTCGGCTCGTTCGCCGGGGGCTTCGTGGACGACGCGAGCGCGTACGACCCCGCCGACTACCCGCACCTGGGGCAGGCCCACCTGCTCGCCGAACAGCAGGAGAAGATCGACGAGCGGGCCTTCGAGACGGGGCTGACGGCGCTGCTGGACGGACTGGCGCGGCAGTACGAGCAGGTGGGGCCGGGCGTGCAGGGATGATTCGGTGGGCGCCGAAGTGCCGGTGCCGCACGCTGGGGCCCATGACCGTGAAGGATCCCCGGGCCGCCGGTCTCGCCGCGCTCGCCTCGCTGATCGCCGACGAGACCCGGGCCTCGTGTCTGCTCGCCCTGCTCGACGGGCGGGCCTGGACCGCCGGTGAGCCGGCCCGGCACGCCAGGATCGCCGCGTCGACGCTCGGCGAGCACCTGGGCAAGCCGGTGGCCGGCGGCCTGCTCACGGAGGAACGGCAGGGGCGGCACCACTATGTGCGGCTCGCCGGCGCGCGGGTGGCGGGGCTCGTGGCGGATCTCGCGGCCCAGGTGCCTCCGGCGGTCGCACGGTGCCGTCCGCGGACGCTGCGGGAGTCGAGCGCCGGGTCGGCCATGGCCCGGGGCCGTACCTGTTACGGCCATCTGGCGGGGCGGCTCGGGACCGCGGTCACCGATGCGCTGACCGTGCGGGGGCTGCTGCGGCAGCACACCGGGTTCGCGCTCACGGATGCGAGAGGGGGCCGGCGCTCGGTCCGGTCCAGGCACGCACGGGCCGGCGGACGGCGGCTCGCCAGGCCGAGCGGAATACCCGCCGCCCCGAACCACCCCACCCCTATCGCACCGGAAGAACTGTGGTGAGGGCGCCTTCCGGGGTGAGGTGTCCGGCGGTCCGCCGGGTGCCGGTGCGCTGTGGTCGTCCGCGCAGTTCCCCGCCTCCCCCGGGGAGCTGCAGTGCCCGTCCGATAACCGCCGGACAAGGCCCCGTCCCCTGCCTAACCTCGGGAGCATGATGAACGCCGCCCCACGTCACCGCCTGCTGCCCGCCTGCGCAGCGATCGTCACCGTCGTCCTGTGGGCGTCGGCCTTCGTGGCCATCCGCAGTGCGGGTGAGCAGTACTCTCCCGGCGCGCTCGCCCTCGGGCGGCTGGCGTCGGGTGCGCTCGCCCTGGTGGCCCTGTGGGCCATACGCCGGGAAGGGCTGCCGCCCAGAGCCGCCTGGCGCGGGATCCTGCTGTCCGGGCTGCTGTGGTTCGGCTTCTACATGGTCGTCCTGAACTGGGGCGAGCAGCAGGTCGACGCCGGCACCGCCGCCCTCGTCGTGAACGTCGGCCCGCTGCTGATCGCCCTGCTCGGCTCCCGGCTGCTCGGGGATCCGATGCCGCCGCGGCTGCTGGCGGGCATGGCCGTGTCGTTCGCGGGCGCGGTGACCGTGGGGCTGTCGATGTCGGGCGGGGGCGGGTCCTCCGTACTGGGCGTTCTGCTGTGTCTGCTGGCCGCGGCGGCGTACGCCGGCGGTGTCGTCGCGCAGAAACCGGCCCTGGGGCACGCGAGCGCCCTCCAGGTCACGACGTTCGGGTGTCTGGTGGGCGCCGTGGGCTGTCTTCCGTTCGCCGGGCAGCTGGCGCACCAGGCCGCCCACGCACCGCTGTCCGCCACTTTGGGCATGGTCTACCTGGGCGTCTTCCCCACCGCGCTCGCCTTCACCACCTGGGCCTACGCGCTGGCCCGCACCACGGCCAGCCGGATGGGCGCGACGACGTACGCCGTACCGGCGCTGGTGGTGCTGATGTCCTGGCTGGTGCTCGGCGAGGTGCCGGGCGTGCTCACGCTGGCCGGCGGTGCGCTGTGCCTCGCCGGTGTGGCGGTGTCCCGGTCGAGGGCCCGCACCGGCCGGACCGTCCGGGTCGCGGCCGCGAAGGAGCCGCGATCCGAGAAGGTCACCTGAGGCGGTCCGGGCCGCCGGGGACGACGGCCGGACTCAGAACACCACCAGTGCCCGGCCGCCCTTGCCCGCGAGCATGTTCTCGAAGGCGGCCGGGATGCCTTCGAGGGCGATCCGTTCGGTGACGAGCGCGGAGAGGTCCAGGCGGCCCTGCCGTACGTGCTCGGCGAGCACCGGCAGATCGCGGGCCGGGTCGGTGTTGCCGTAGACACAGCCGGACAGGGTGCGGCCCCAGTGGAAGATCTCCAGGGCGTTGAAGGTGACCTCCTGGTCCTTGCCCCCGATGCCGACGACCGTCGTACGGCCGCCCCGGCGGGTGGACTCCCAGGCGGCGCGGATCGACACCGCCCGGCCCACGCACTCGATCGAGACGTCGACGCCCTGTTTGCCGGTGAGGGCCCGGATCTCGCGGGGGGTGTTCCCGGAGGCGAGGACGTAGTCGGTGGCGCCGGCCGCGCGGGCCAGTTCCTCCTTCTGGGGGGAGACGTCGACGGCGATGATCCGGGACGCGCCCGCGATACGGGCCGACTGGAGGGTGGCCAGGCCGACTCCGCCCACGCCGAAGACGGCCACCGTCTCGCCCCGGCGGACCTTCGCCGAGTGGTGGACGGCGCCGTAGCCGGTGAGGACGGCGCAGCCGAGGAGGGCGGCGTCCACCAGGGGCACCCCCTCGGGCAGGGGCAGCACACAGGACGCGGAGACGACCGTCTCCTCGGCGAACGCGGCCACGTTCAGGCCGGGGTGCAGTTCCGTGCCGTCGGTCGTGCGTGCGTAGACGTCGGCGGCGCCGTTCAGGGCGTTGGCGCACAGCCAGACCTCGCCGAGCGCGCAGGTGTGGCACCTTCCGCAGGAAGGAGCCCAGTTGAGGACGACCGGATCGCCCTCGGCGAGGTGGGTGACCCCCTCGCCGACGGCCGCCACCGTCCCGGCGCCCTCGTGGCCGAGGACGGCTGGGACCGGGACGCGCATGGTGCCGTTGGACAGGGACAGGTCGGAATGGCAGACACCGGCGGCGGCGAGGCGGACGCGGACCTGTCCGGGGCCCGGGGCGGGCAGGTCGATGCCGGTGATCTCCAGGGGTGCGCCGATGGCGGGCAGGACGGCGGCTCGTACGGCCATGTCTCGGGTGCTTCCTTAGAACTGGAGGGACTTGGTCTGGAGGTACTCGGTGAGTCCGTGCGCGCCGAGTTCCCGGCCGACGCCGGACTGCTTGTAGCCGCCGAAGGGGGCGAGGGGGTTGAACCGGCCGCCGTTGATGTCCACCTGGCCGGTGTCCATGCGCCGTGCGAAGGCCACGGCCTCGGCCTCCTCACCGGCCCAGACGGCGCCCGCGAGGCCGTAGACCGTGCCGTTGGCGATGCGCAGGGCATCCTCCTCGTCCTCGTAGCGCAGGACGGACAGGACCGGGCCGAAGATCTCCTCCTGGGCGATCGTCATCTCGGGCGTCACGTCGGCGAAGACGGTCGGGGGGATGAAGTAGCCCTTCTCGTGCGGGGATCCGGGGCCACCGGCGACCAGGCGGGCGCCCTCGGCGAGGCCCTGCTCGATGTAGCCGCGCACCCGTGCCCGCTGCTTGGCGCTGACCACGGGGCCGATGCGGTCGCCGTACTTGGCGGCGGCTGTCCGGGCCAGCCCCACGGCCTCGTCGTACTGGTCGCGGTGGACCAGCATGCGGGTCCAGGCGCTGCAGGTCTGGCCCGAGTTGGACATCACGTTGGCGACGCCGACGTTGACCGCCTTGGCGAGGTCGGCGCTCGGCAGGATGACGTTCGCGGACTTGCCGCCGAGTTCGAGGGCCACCTTCTTGACGGCGGCGCCCGCCACCGCGCCGATCCGCCGGCCGACAGCCGTGGAGCCGGTGAAGGAGACCAGGTCGACGTCCGGGTGCTCGGCGAGGGCCTGGCCGGCGACCGGGCCGAGGCCGGTGACCAGGTTGAACACCCCGGCC
This sequence comes from Streptomyces sp. NPDC046759, assembly GCF_040645475.1. Taxonomy (NCBI): domain Bacteria; kingdom Bacillati; phylum Actinomycetota; class Actinomycetes; order Kitasatosporales; family Streptomycetaceae; genus Streptomyces; species Streptomyces sp. NPDC046759. The sequence goes on from NZ_JBEYYJ010000033.1 coordinate 55,313, forward strand.
GGTACGCCCGCCTCATCGACGGCCTCGGCGAACAGCTGGGCGGTGAGCGGGGTGTCCTCGGCGGGCTTGAGGACGACCGTGCAGCCCGCGGCGAGCGCCGGGGCGACCTTGGCGACGATCTGGTGCAGCGGGTAGTTCCAGGGCGTGATCGCGCCGACCACGCCGACGGGCTCGTGCAGGACGGTGGAGTTGCCGACCTTCTCCTCGAAGGAGTGGGTGGCGGCCAGCTCTGCGTAGGAGCCGGCGACCGCGATCGGCACGGCCGCGTGCACGGCCTGGGAGAACTGCAGGGGCGAGCCCAGTTCGGCGGTGACCGTCTCGGCGATCTCGTCCTTGCGGGCCACGAGGGCGTCCCTCAGGGCGGTCAGGCGCGCGGCGCGCTCGGCCGGTGGCGTGGCCGCCCAGGCGGGCAGGGCGGCCCGCGCGGCGCGTACGGCCGTGTCGACGTCGAGTGGGCCGCCCGCCGGCACCCGGGCGATGAGCTGCTCGTCGGCCGGGTTCACGACCTCGATGACATCCGTGGTCCCGGCGGGGCGCCAGGCGCCGTCGATGTACAGGCCGTCGTGTGCCTTCATGCTGCTTCCTCCCGGCGGGTCTGCGTCGTCCGGCACACAAACTAGCGATGTTAGTTTTCTGGCGCCACACGTACCCGGCCATCATCGCCGGACCGGGCGGTGCTCACTCGTCCAGGTCGGGCAGCCGGTCGGGGGACGGGCAGATGCGGTCGCCCTGCTGGTCGAAGACCAAGAGATGGGCCAGATCGACGAGGAGCGGGACCTGCATGCCGTGGTGCAGCCGGAGATCGGGGGTGGTACGGACCACCAGGTCGCCGGGGAGCCGGCCCTCCGGCGGCGCCTGCCCGGGTTCGGCGTCACCGGGGTGTTCGAGGACCACCACCGGCCCGGCGCGCCGCGAACCGGCCCGGTCCCGGAGCCGGTCCAGCACGGTCGCGCCTTCCCTGCGCCTGCGGCGCGCCGGCCGGGCGGCCGGGCGCGGGGCCTCCAGTTCGGGTACGACGGCCGGCCGGGAGCCGGTGTCGAAGTGGACGAGGATCTCGTGGCCCTGGAACTCCACGTGCTGCACCAGCCCCGTGAGCGCCACCTCGCCCGGCCGGGCGGAGCTGTGCCTGGCGATCCGCACCGCCTCCGAGCGCAGCCCCACGATCACCTCGCGGCCCTGCTGCACCCGGAGCAACTGGTGGTCCAGGCAGAGCGGTTCGGGCAGTCGCAGGGCCTGCTTGCCCAGGCCGATGGTCATGGCGCCGTCCAAAGGGGCGCGGACCAGACCGCGCAGCAGGTTGATGCGCGGGGTGCCGATGAAGGCGGCGACGAAGACGTTCCGGGGCAGCGCGTACACCGCGCGCGGGGTGCCGACCTGCTGGAGCTCTCCCCCGCGCAGCACGGCGACCCGGTCGCCGAGGGACATCGCCTCGGCCTGGTCATGGGTGACGTACACCGTGGTGACCCCCAACTCGCGGGTGAGCTGGGAGATCTCGGCGCGCAGATGGTTGCGCAACTTGGCGTCGAGGTTGGACAGCGGCTCGTCCATCAGGAAGGCGGAGGGGTGACGGGCGATGGCCCGGCCCATGGCGACCCGCTGCCGCTCGCCCCCGGAGAGCTGGCTCGGGAAGCGGTCGAGCAGGTCCTCGATGCCCAGCATGCGGGCGGTGGCAAAGACGCGCGGGGCGGGGTCGGCGCCGGGGTCCTCGATGCGCAGCGGGAAGCCGATGTTGTCACGGCCGGTCATGTTGGGGTAGAGGGCGAAGTTCTGGAAGACCATGGCCATGCCCCGCTCGGAGGGCTGCCAGTGGTTGGCGTACTCGCCGTCGAGGAGCAGCTCGCCCTCGTCGATGTCCTCCAGACCGGCGATCATCCGCAGCACGGTGGACTTGCCGCAGCCGGACGGGCCGAGCAGGGCCAGGAACTCGCCGGGTGCGATGTCCAGCGAGAGCCCGTCGACCACGCGCCGGCCGCGTGTGTAGGACTTGCTCACGTCGTGCAGTTCGATGGCGCGTGTCATGCCTGCCGCCCCCGGGGGCTGTCCGGAGCGCCGCTGCTCCGTGGTCCGAAGGCCCCGGCGGGTCGAACGGGGCCCGTGAGTCACGGAAGTTAACGGAATGTGGAGGGGCGGGGGAAGACATCGCGCGGCCCGTCCCGTCACTTGGTCGCGGTCAGATGCGCGAAGACCACCACGTTGCTGGTGTAGCCCGTCCGACGGCTGTAGAGGCCGCCGCAGGTCAGGACGCGCAGCTCCGGCCGCCCGGCGGAAGCGTAGACCTCCTTGTCCGGGAAGCCCGCCTTGTCGAAGACCTTCATCCGGTCCACGGTGTAGACGGCGGTACGGCCGTCGGCACGCCCGACCTCGATGAGCTTGCAGGGCTTGACCTGGGCGAGCCCGGCGAAGACGGCCGGGCCGGTCAGGGTGTCCCGGTGACCGACGGCGATCGCGGTGCCGGACTCGCCCGGCGTGGGGCCGCTCCGGTACCAGCCGACCAGCTTGGCCTGGTCCACGGGCGGGGTCTCCAGCTGTCGTTCCTTGTCGAGCCCGATGGCTGTGACCGGTGCGTCGATGCCCAGGGAGCGGATGCGGAAGGACGTCGGCCGCGACCGGGGCAGCGGGTGGGGCGAGGGTCCGGAAGGGGGCACGCAGGGCTTGTCGTCCCCGCTCCCGCCCGGTCCGCCGGCGGCCGCGACCGCGTCCGGGTCTCCCGCCCGGCCGGCCCCGTCGTGCCCGCCCCCGCACCGGCTGCCCACCGTCACCAGGACGGTCACCAGCACGGCCGTCCTGGTGAGGCGGTAGGCGCGGGTCCGGTACCAGGGCCTGCCTCGGCGTCTACGCGGCGCCATGAGGCCGACGGCGGTTCCGCCGGACGTACAGGGCACCGCCGACCGTGACCAGGCCCACGGCACCCGCGGCGGCCACGGGCGAGTAGGCGGCGGCCGTGTCGATGAGCCCGCCACCGCCCGCGTGGACGCCACCCCTGGGCGGATCGTTGTCGTCCCTGCCGCCCCAGCCCGGTCCGTCCTGCTGCCTGTGGTCGTGGTGGTCCTCGATCTGCCCGTTCGGACCGTGTCCCTCGTCGTGGCCGTCGTGCTCGTCGTGCCGGTCGTGGCAGTTGACGCGGAAGAGCTTCTCCTTGACGGCCCCCACCGCGACCCAGGTGAGCTTGTACTGCCCGTCGGTCAGGCCGATCGCGTCGGTGTGTCCGGCGCCGCCGGCGAGCGTGATGACACCGGTGACGGTGGCGGCACTGGGCAGCGGGGGCTGCGCCTGGATGATGTAGGGGATATTGGGCAGGATGTCGAAGTTGACGGCGTCGAGGTAGAACCTGCAGACCGTCGGCTCGTCCTTCGTCACGCCGTAGGGCACGCCCACGCTGTGCACCCTGATGTCGCCGTTTTCCCCCTGGGCCGCCGCGGTGGGTGCCATCACCCACGACGCACCCGCCGCGGCGAGGGCGGTGAGGACGACGGTGGCGCCCGCACGGGAGCGGAAGGCACGTGGTGAGGTTGTGGTGGGCATGCACATTCCTCCGAGTCAGACGATTTTCATACAAATCGTTCTTTCGCCTGGACTGTGCTCGATGCACACCCTTACTGACGTACCGACACCCGGCGGGCCGTCAGAGATCGCTCGTGCGGCGCAATCCGGAGGGTGGCCGCCCGCGCCCCGGGGCGTTCGCCCGCCCCCCGGTCCGGCGCGGCGACCCCGCCGAGCCGGTTGCCGGTCGGTCGCAGCGCCGCGCAGAGGCCGGGAGTCGTGCCGGTGACGCCTCAGCAATCAACGCGAAAGCCCAGCTCACAGGCTCGCGGCCAGCTGGACGGGGATGCCGTTGAGGACCGCGTTGCCCGAGAGCGGGTCGAGCAGGCTGCCGTCGAGGAGCTGGTTGACGTTGACTCCGGGCGTGGTGGCGGCGTGGCCGAGACGGGTGCCGGGCCGGTCGTGGCCCCAGCCGTGCGGCAGGCTCACCACCCCGGGCCGTACGGCGTCGGTGACCTCCGCGGGCGCCACGACCTCTCCCCCGGCGCCCTTCACCCGGACGTCGGCCCCGTCCCGGACGCCGAGCCGGGCCGCGTCCTCGGGGTGGATGTGCAGGGTGCATCGGTTGGAGCCGCCGGTGAGGGCGGGCACGTTGTGCATCCAGCTGTTGTTGGAACGCAGATGGCGGCGGCCGACGAGGACGAGCCCCTCGGGCCGTTCGCGCAGGGCCTCGCGCAGCCGGGGCAGGTCGGCGGCGATCGGCTCGGGCAGCAGCTCCACCTTGCCGCTCCGGGTCCGCAGCGGCTGCGGCAGGCGGGGGCGCAGGGGGCCGAGGTCGATGCCGTGCGGGTGGGCGAGCAGTGTGGCCAGGCTCAGTCCGTCGGGCCGTGCGCCGAAGCCGTCGCCGTACGGGCCGAGGCGCAGCATCATGTCCAGCCGCCGCTCGGCGCCGGTCTCGCCGGCGAGACCAGCCGCGAGTTCCCGCGGGTCGCGGCCGTGCACCGGGGAGTGCTCCTCCTGTACGGCCCTGCCGAGGGTCTGGTCGACGACCATGGCGTCGACGGCGGCCGGGTCGGCGCCGTGCATGCCGGTGGCGGCGAGGACCAGTCGGGCGAGGATCTCGCTCTCCGCCATGCGGCCGGGCTCCAGCGGGACCGCGGGGCGCGTGTAGCGGACCTGGTTGCGGACGGCGAGGGTGTTGAAGGCGAAGTCGTGGTGCGGGCTCTGGGAAGGCGGGGGCGGGGGCAGTACGACGTCGGCGTGGCGCGAGGTCTCGTTGAGGTACGGGTCGACGCTGACCATGAAGTCCAGGGAGTCCAGGGCCTTGTCGAGGCGGTCGCCGTCGGGGGCGGACAGCACCGGGTTGGCGGCCACGACGATCAGGGCACGGACCGGTTCGCCCTCCTCGGTGGCGGTGTCGATCTCCTCGGCCAGCGCCGAGATCGGCAACTCACCCTTGGCTTCGGGGAGTCGGCGCACCCGCGAGTGCCAGCGGCCGAGCGCGAAGCCGCGGCCGGGGCCCGCCGGGCGGGGCGTCCTGTCCGTGGCGGCCTGCGGGAAGAGGGCACCGCCGGGCCGGTCGAGGTTGCCGGTGAGGATGTTCAGGACGTCCACCAGCCAGCTGGCCAGGGTGCCGTGCGGGACGGTGCAGCTGCCGATGCGGGCGTAGACGGCGGCGGTGGGGGCGGCGGCGAGTTCGCGGGCGAGGCCGCGGATGGTCGGCGCGTCGATGTCGCAGGCCCCGGCCACGGCTTCGGGGGTGAAGTCCCGTACAGCGTCCCGGAGTTCCTCGACGCCCTGGACGTGCGGGGCGAGGTGGGCGAGATCGACGAGGTCCTCCGCGAAGAGGGTGTGCGCCATCGCCGCGAGCAGCAGGGCGTCGGTGCCGGGGCGGATCGCCAGGTGCCGGTCGGCGAGCTTCGCGGTGCGGGTGCGGCGCGGGTCCACGACGGTCAGGTGACCGCCGCGCGCCCTGAGCGCCCTGAGCTTGCCGGGGAAGTCGGGCGCGGTACACAGACTGCCGTTGGACTCCAGGGGGTTGGCGCCGATGAGCAGCAGGTGGTCGGTGTGGTCCAGGTCCGGCACGGGTATGGCGTTCGCGTCGCCGAAGAGCAGCCCGCTGGAGACGTGCTTGGGCATCTGGTCGAGCGTGGAGGCGGTGAACAGGCTGCGGGTGCGCAGGCCGGCGAGGAGGACCGGCGGATAGAGGGCGCCGGCCACGGTGTGCACGTTGGGGTTGCCGAGGACGACGCCGACGGAGTCCGCGCCGTGGCGCTCCGCGACGGGGCGCAGTCCGGCGGCGACCGCGTCGAAGGCCTCCTCCCAGGTGGCCTCGCGCAGCTCGCCGTCCCTGCGCACGAGCGGGGTGCGCAGCCGGTCCGGATCGGAGTCGACGGCCGGGAAAGAGGCGCCCTTGGGGCAGATGAAGCCCTTGCTGAAGACGTCCTCGCGGTCACCGCGGGCGCCGGTGACACGGGTGCCCTCGATGGTGAGGGTCAGCCCGCACGTGGCCTCGCACAGGGGGCAGATTCGCAGGGCGGTGCGGGACACGGGTCCTCCCGGGGGGTCGACGGCGGTGCCCGGCGAGCGGGGACGGGCTCGGGGCGAGCATACCGACCGGTATGCATGGAGGGGAGGCCTTCCCGCACGGGAATTCGACCGGGAGGTCAGTCGAGCACGCGCGCCAGATACGCCCGCAGCAGCTCGCGCGTCTCCGTCATGATCGCCTCGTCCCCCTGGGGATCCGTCCGGAACGCCAGTTGGACCAGGGCGTCCGCGCTCTCCACGGCGACCAGGAAGACGCGGCGCAGATCGTCGTCGGGAGTGCGGCCGAGGTAGCCGGAGAGCAGGTCGGTGAGGCGGTCGGCGACCCGGGTGTTGGGCTCGGCGTGCCGGGTGCCGACCGGTATCTGGTTGCCGAAGTCGACGAGGGAGAAGCCGGGCGCGGTGCGCTTCATGGCCAGGTACTCGTCCAGCACGGCGTCCATGGCGGCCCGCCAGCTTCCCCTGGGCGCCCCCTTCAGCCGCTCGGTGACGCGTTCGGTGTAGCGCTCCAGGTTGCGCTGGGCGAGGGCGTCGGCCATCTGCCGCTTGTTGCCGAAGAACCGGTAGACGGAGCCGATGGGCACACCGGCGCGCAGGGCGACCGCGCGGGTGCTCAGGGCGTCGTAGCCGACCTCGTCGAGGAGTTCGGCGCAGGCGTCGAGGATCCTGGTCAGCCGTTCGGCGCTGCGCCGCTGGACGGGCGCGCGGCGGAGCGATGTCGCTTGGGGCACGGACTTCATGATGCCTCTCCGCCTCCGGTCCGGTGAACCTCACCCTCCCGTACGCAGAACAATGGCCGGTGCACTCATTTTCCGGCGGCCGGTGCACTCACTTTCCGGCGGCCGGGGTCGCCGTACCGGCCGAACCACGGGCACCCGCCCCCTCGGTGTCCGAGACCGTTATGTCGGCGGTGCTCTGCACCGGCTTTCCGTGCACGGCCCACACGGTGCCGTCGTCGGCGTACAGACGCGCGGTGACGTGGTGGGTGCCGTGCGGGACGAGACCGTCGGTCAGGTGGTACCCGCGGGAGCGCAGCCGGGCGATCCGGTGTCCGTCGACGAAGAGGTGGACGAGCCCGCGCCCGGCGGCCGCCGTGGGCGCCGCGCCGGGTCCGGAGCAGCGGAAGTGGTGGAACGTCAGCCGGACGTCCCAGCCGCCGCCGGGATCGGGGGTCACCTCGACGTCGACCTGCGGCGCGTTCTTCCTGTCGACCTCGCGCAGATGCCGGCCGGTCCCGTCGGTGCCGTCCAGCACCTTGCCGACCGGTGAGGGCGTGAGGGTGCCGCCGTGGGCGTGACCGGTCGCGCAGCCGGCCGCGCCGAGCGGCAGCAGGACGCACGCCGCGAGCGCGGCGAGCGTCCTGCGGGTCCACGACGTCCTCGGCATGTCGGGAGAGTAGAGCAACGCTCCGGCCTCCCGGATCCGCCTGAAGTCTGGTTCCCGGCACCCCGCGAAGTCCGTCTGGCGCAGTAGTCGTGGCCCCCTTGCGCCCGCCCCCCACCTATTCCTACGGTGTTGCATAGGAATTGGGAGCGCAAGGGAGCGATCATGAGCGGGGACGCGCGGAAGACCGCTGCGGGACTGTCGTATCTGACCGGATTCGGCAACGAACACGCCTCCGAGGCGGTGCCGGGCGCCCTGCCCGAGGGCCGCAACTCGCCGCAGCGGGCACCGCTCGGGCTGTACGCGGAGCAGCTGAGCGGTACGGCGTTCACCGAGCCGCGGGCGTACAACCGCCGCTCCTGGCTCTACCGCATCCGCCCCTCGGCCGCACACCCCGCGTTCACCCGCACCGACAACGGAGCGATCCGCACGGCCCCCTTCACCGAGACCGTGCCCGACCCCAACCGGCTGCGCTGGAACCCGCTGCCCGAGCCGGCCGCCGGCACCGACTTCCTCGCCGGCCTGTGGACGCTCGGCGGCAACGGCGACGCCGCCCAGCGCACCGGCATGGCCGTCCACCTGTACCACGCCACCACCTCGATGGAACGCGTCTTCTCCGACGCCGACGGCGAGCTGCTGATCGTGCCCGAGCGCGGCGGGCTGCTGCTGCACACGGAGTTCGGCCGGCTGGCGGTGGAGCCGGCACACGTGGCGCTCATTCCCCGTGGGGTGCGCTTCCGTGTGGAGCTGCTGGACGATTCCGCCCGGGGTTATGTGTGTGAGAACTACGGCGCGCCCTTCCGCCTCCCCGACCTCGGCCCGATCGGCGCCAACGGCCTCGCCAACGCCCGGGACTTCCGCGCGCCGGTCGCGGCGTACGAGGACGTGCCCGGTCCGGTGGAGGTGGTGAACAAGTTCTGCGGCAACCTCTGGACCGCCACCTACGACCACTCCCCGCTGGACGTGGTCGCCTGGCACGGCAACCATGTGCCGTACGTCTATGACCTGCGCCGCTTCAATGTGATCGGCACCATCTCCTACGACCACCCGGACCCCTCCATCTTCACGGTCCTGACCTCCCCGTCGGACACCCCGGGCCTGGCCGGCGTCGACTTCGTCGTGTTCGCGCCGCGCTGGCTGGTGGGCGAGGACACCTTCCGGCCGCCGTACTTCCACCGGAACGTGATGAGCGAGTACATGGGCCTGATCGAGGGCGCGTACGACGCCAAGGCCGAGGGCTTCGTGCCGGGCGGCGGCTCGCTGCACAACATGATGTCCGCGCACGGACCGGACCGGGAGACCTTCGACAGGGCGAGCGCCGCCGAGCTGCGGCCGCAGAGGATCGACGACGGGCTGGCCTTCATGTTCGAGACGCGCTGGCCGGTGAGCCTGACCCCGCACGCGGCCGGCGCGGACCACCTCCAGGAGCGCTACGACGACGTGTGGCGGGGGCTCGAGCGCCACTTCCGTGCGTGACGCCGCTGTTGCGCCTCACGTTCCCCGACAGGTACGGATAGCCGCGTGACCTCCTTCGCCCCGGATTCGATCGTCCTGAACCGCAAGCTGCCGCTGTGGTACCAGGTGTCGCAGTCGCTGCGCGCCTCGATACTCGGCCGCTCCCCCGAGGACCCGCTGCGGCTGCCCACGGAGGAGCAGCTGGCGGAGCACTACGGCGTGAGTGTGCTGACCATGCGGCAGGCGCTGAAGGAACTCGAGGACGAGGGGCTGATCAGCCGTCACCGGCGGCGCGGCACGTTCATCGAGCCCGGCGCCCGACGGGGCGCTCCGGTACGGCTGCTGGGCTCGGTGGACGCGATCGTGGCCCAGCAGTCCGGGATGACGACGGAACTGCTGGACCACGGGCGGGTGCCCGTACCGGCCGGCCTCGCCGAGTACTTCCCGGATCTGGACGAGGTGGTGACGTACCACCGCCTCCGCAGCGACGAGAAGACCGGCGAGCCGACCAACCACGCCGTCAACCACATCCGCCCCGAGCTCGCCGCCCGCATCGACCCGGAGGATCTGGTCCGCTGGCCGATGACGAAGGTGCTCAGAGACGTCGTCAAGGCGGGCATCAGCCGGATCACCGACACCGTGGAGGCCCGCCTCGCCGACCCGGACACCGCCCGGCTGCTCCAGGTGCCGCTGCTCAGCCCGATCCTGCACTACACCGGGGTGACGTACGACGCGGCGGGACGGGTGCTGGACGTGGCGGTCATCCACTACCGGGGCGACCGCTTCTCGTTCACGGTCACCCTGGACGCCACCTGATACCGGTCCCGGTCAGGCCGTACCATGCCCTGCGTGACGCACGACGACGCTCCGCTGCTGGCGGACCTCATGCCGTGGTCCGTCGCACCGCTGCGGCCGGGCCGTGCCTGGCCGACGGCGCCCGATCCGGCCTCCCTGAAGGCCCGCTGGGACGCCCTGCTCAAGGCGGAAGGCCCGGACCGCGAAGCCCTGTTCGAGCCGACCCGCGCCCGCACGCTCGGCTCCGCGGTGGGCCAGCTGCCCGGCCGGTCCGCCGGAACCGGGCGGCTGGCCCGCGTCGCGGCCGACCCCTGCGCGGAGCCGGTCCGGGTCCTGGCCGCGCCCTTCGACGAGCAGTGGCTGATCCCGGACCACCGGCTGATCGACAGCGCCCGGCCGGAGTTGTGGCGGGTGGCGGACGCGCACCAGGTCTTCACGGTGGAGACGGGAGCGGAGGACGACCCGCTCCTTGCGACCGCCCTGCTGCCGACGCTCCGCACCGGCCGCATCCGCCCGCTGTACCGCCGCCCCGGCGGCGCGGAACCGAACCTCGCACCGGGTCTGACGGCCCACCTCGCCGACCGCCTGGGCGGGGCCCCCACGGCTCCGGCGGACGTCCTGGCCTGGATTCTGGCGGTCACCGGTCCCGAGCTGACCGTCCCGCTCACGGACGACCCCGGCATCTGGTCGTCCGGGGTCGAACTGGGCCGCCGCATGCTGTGGCTGATGCGCCGCGACGGCGAACGCCCCAAGCTGCCGGGCGGTCGCCGCCCCTACGTCCGCGCCCCCCTGCCGACCCGGCCCGTCACCCTGCACTACGACCAGGAGGAGGAGACCCTCCACCTCGACGGGGGCCGCATCTCCCCCGTGCCGCCGCAGGTCTGGGAGTACGAGGTGGCCGGGACCAGGGTCCTGGAGTCCTGGTTCACCACCCGCACGTCTCCCGGCGAGCCCGGCACCCTCGCCGCCATCCGCCCGGCCGACTGGCCGCAGACCTGGACGTCGGAACTCCTGGAACTGATCACGGTGCTGGCTCTGCTGGCGGAACTGCGCCCGCAGCGAGCCGAGTTGAAGGTGACGTCCGCGGTCTCGGCGACCGACCTGCTGCGGGCGGGCGTGCTTCCGGTGCCGGACGCCTCCCGCCGCCCCGCCTCGGTCCTGGACCATCACGAGGAGGGCCCCGAGGGCCAGTTCGCCCTGATCTAGTGCTGTGACCGCAAAGGTGTGCCGGAAAGCTCGCGGCGTCCGGTGCTGGGGGCACCTCCCACGCCCTTCAGGCAGTGGGGGAGCATCGCAAGGCGGAGCATCGCCCGCGTACGGCGGTGGCGCAGGACGCCGGGACGACACGTCGGCCCGGCGCGAACGCATCCGGCGCCCGGCCGGCCTGGAGGCCGGCCCTGATCGCCGTGTTCCTGCCGCTCGCCGTGCGCCGGCACGCACCCGGGGAGCGCTGACGGCCTGCTGTCGCGCTACTGACAGAACCGCCGGTCACGGGCCATGATCCGGTCATGGAACAGCCCACGGATCAGCAGCCCCTGCCCCTGGACGGCATCACCGTCGTCGCCGTCGAACAGGCCGTGTCCGCGCCCTTCGCGACCCGGCAGCTCGCCGACCTGGGCGCCCGGGTCATCAAGGTGGAACGGGTCGACGGCGGCGACTTCGCGCGCGGGTACGACACGGCGGCCCGCGGTCTCGCCTCCCACTTCGTGTGGTGCAACCGGGGCAAGGAGTCCCTCGCGCTCGATCTGAAGGACCCGCGCGGTCTGGACGCCGTACGGCGGCTCGTCGCGGACGCGGACGTGTTCGTGCAGAACCTCGCCCACGGGGCGGCGGCGCGGCTCGGTCTCGACGCGGCGACGCTGTGCGCGGCGCATCCGCGGCTGATCGCCGTGGACATCTCCGGCTACGGCTCCTTCGGCCCGTACGCGGACAAGCGGGCGTACGACATGCTGGTGCAGTGCGAAGCGGGGCTCGTGTCGGTGACCGGCACACCGGAGCAGCCGGTGAAGGCGGGCGTGCCGGCGGCGGACATCGCGGCGGCCATGTACGCGTTCTCGGGCGTGCTGGCGGCGCTGGTGCGGCGCGGGACGACCGGGCGGGGCGGTCCGGTGGAGGTGTCGATGCTGGAGGCGCTCGCCGAGTGGCTGGGTCATCCGCTGCACCATGCGATGCACGGGGGTGAGCCCCCGGCGCGCACCGGCCTCGCGCACGCCGTCATCGCGCCGTACGACGCCTATTCGACGGCGGACGGCGGGCGCGTGCTGTTGTCGGTGCAGAACGACCGCGAGTGGCGGCGGCTGGCCGAACAGGTCATGGGACACCCGGAATGGGGAACGGATCCGCGGTACGCGACGAACGCCTCACGGGTCGCGAACCGGGACGGGACGGACAAGTTGGTGGCGCGTGCGCTGCGCGCACTGGACACCGAGGAGGCCCTGGCGCGGCTGGAGAAGGCGGGCATCGCCTGCGCCCGGCTCCGCGACCTGCATGAACTGGCCGGGCATCCGCAGCTCGCGGCCCGGGACCGGTGGCGTGAGGTGGGGTCGCCGGTCGGGCCGCTCAAGGCGCTGCTGCCTCCCATCACCTTGCCGGGCGGGGACGAGGCACGGATGGGTGATGTGCCCGCGCTCGGACAACACACCGAAGCGCTGCTGCGTGCCGTGGGGATGACGGACGACGAGATCACAGCGATGCGCCGGGACGGTGTGGCGGCCTGAGCACGGGCACCCGGGAAAAGCTCCGGGGGGCGTCTGCCGGGTCGGCGGCGGCCGGGTGGCCGCCCGTCGGCCGCTCGGCTGCCCCGCTCAGTGCCCGCCGAACAGCGAGCGACGCAGCCGGCGCAGCGGCGCGAACAGCGAGACGCGGCTGACCCGCCTGCCCCGGTCGCTGCGCTGGTGCGCGGTGTCACGCGCCGTCAGCTCGCGCATCAGCGAGGTCGCCTCGACCGTCTCCCGCTGCGGTATGGCAGGACCCGCCAGCACCGACAGATGGCGGTCGAGGCGCGAACTGGTCGCGCTGCTCCCGCAGGTGATCGCAGGGACCCTGGCCCTGCTGCGCACTGTTATCTGTTCCATGTCACTCCCCACCCGTACGAGTCCACCCGGCCCGGGCAGGGTAACCCTATCGCCCCAGGGGGGCACGCGTGTATCTCGGCCACAGGATTCACCTTCCCTGCAAGGCGGTTGACCATCCCACGCTGACTACTCTCCGAATCCGACCGGTTTCAGGGCGAGTTGGACAATGGGCTGACCGGTGGGCTGCGCCGAGCCGCCGCCGGGCTCGATGGTCACGGCGAGTGACGTCGACGAGGTGTCGAGATCCTTCGCGACCAAGGGCGTGTCGCCCGCGAAGAGGCCGAGGGAGCGCGGCCCCGCGCCGGGGCGCACGAGCCAGAGCTGGTGGACGTGGCCGCCGGGCGGGGTGCCGTATCCGCTGAGGGTGACGACGGCTTCCTTCTCCGAGGCGGAAGCGATCACTCCGATCCCGCGGCCCCGCGCGTCCTTGCCGGTGGTGGCGCGGGCGTCGGGCGCGGCCAGAACGTGTGCGATCTCACGTGCGCGGGACCGCTCCGCGTCGAGTCGGTCCTGGTTGCGCTGCGCCTGCACCGCGAAGAGCGAGGCGACGACGAGGGCCGCCGCCGCGGTCGCCGTGGCGAACGGCACGAACAGGGGCCGCGTGCGCGGCGTACGGGTGCGTCCCGGCAGCGGCTGGGTGCCCCAGACGTGCGGTGGCAACTGGGTCGTGCGCGCCCGCGCCGGAACGGGGGCCCGCTCCTGCGGGAGGGTCCGTACGGCGGCCAGCACCCGCGCGCGCAGGGCGGGGGGCGCGTGCGCCGCCGTGGACCAGGCCAGGCGCACCGCGTCCTCGGCCAGCTCCCGCACCTCGGTGGCGCAGCGGTCACAGCCGTGCAGATGTTTCTCGAACCGGCGCCGCTCGCCGGACTCGAGGGCGTCGAGGGCGTAGGGCGCGGCGAGGGAGTGCGGGTCCTCGCGGCGCAGCAGCCTGCCCAGGATGCTCATGCGGCCCCTCCCAGGCACTCGCGCAGCCGGGTGAGCCCGTCACGCATCCGCGTCTTGACCGTGCCGAGCGGCAGCGAGAGCCGCTCCGCCACCTCACGGTAGGTGTAGCCGTCGTAGTAGGCGAGCGTCACGGACTGGCGTTGCAGGTCCGTGAGCCGGCGCAGACAGCGGCGTACCCACTCGCGCTCCATGCCGGCCTCGACCTCCTCGGCGACCTGGTCGAACGCCGGCTCCCCGGCGCGCAGGGCCTCCCGCTGCTCACGTTCGCCGGCCGCGCGGGCGCTGCGCACCCGGTCGACGGCCCGGCGGTGGGCGAGGGTCAGGATCCAGGACAGCGCGCTGCCCCGGCCGGGGTCGTACCGGGCGGCCGAGCGCCACGTCTCCAGCAGCACCTCCTGGGCGACCTCCTCGGACTGGGCGGGGTCCCGCACCACCCGTCGTACGAGCCCGTACACCGGCCCGGACACCAGGGTGTACAGGTCCTCGAACGCTCGCTGGTCGCCGCCCGCGACGAGCACCAGCAGCTCCTCCGCCCGCATGCGGGCCCCCTCCCCGTGGCCGCAGCCGGCCCTTCCGTGCACTCCACGCATCCGCACGAACGCACACCTCCCGCGGTTGATACGGATCAGCGGGCCGAAAACGCGGGTCATGAAGTGCCCAGAAGTTTTTCCCCGGCCGACCAATCCGATCGGCGGGCCGGTTTCGAAGACCCGTCCGTCAAAGGCAAGTCGGCACTGAGGACGGACGCATGACACCTCTCTTCTCCAGGGACCCCTTCTCCCGGGGCGGCACGGGACGTACGGGCCTGGCCTCGCTCCTCTGCGCTGCGCTGGCGGCCGGAGGGCTCGCGGCCGCCGGCGTCGCCACGCTGGCACCCAGTACGGCCTCCGCCTCCTCCCACCGGGAGGCCCCGCTGATCTCGGGGACCCCGCAGTACGACAACACCGACCTGTACGCGTTCGTCAGCCCGGACAAGCCCGACACGACGACGATCGTGGCGAACTGGATCCCGTTCGAGGAGCCGGCGGGCGGGCCGAACTTCTACACGTTCGCCGACGACGCCCAGTACGACCTGCACATCGACAACAACGGTGACGCGCGGGACGACCTGGTGTTCCGCTACACCTTCACCACACACACGAAGAACAAGAACACGTTCCTCTACAACACGGGCCAGGTGACCAACCTGGCCGATCCCGACCTCAACATCACGCAGACGTACGACATCGATCTGCTCCGGCTCAAGAACGGGCACGCGGTGTCGAGGACGAAGGTGGCGGACGATGTGCCGGTGGCGCCGTCGGACGTCGGCAACGCGTCCATGCCGGACTACGGCAAGCTGCGCGACCAGGCCATCTACAAGGCGGCGGGCGGCACCACGACCTTCGCCGGGCAGGCCGACGACCCCTTCTTCGCCGATCTGCGCGTCTTCGACCTGCTGTACGGCGGCAACCTCAGCGAGGTCGGCCGGGACACCCTCAAGGGCTACAACGTCAACACCATCGCCCTGCAGGTGCCGAACGACCTGATCCGGGAGTCGGCCGGGCAGCCGATCGTGGGCGTCTGGTCCACCACCCAGCGCCGCAACGCGCAGGGCTACTACACCCAGGTCTCGCGGCTGGGCAACCCGCTGGTCAACGAGGTCGTCAACCCGCAGAAGGACAAGGACAGGTTCAACGCCTCGCAGCCCGCGTACGACGCCCAGTTCCTGAAGAACGTCACCCATCCCGAACTGCCCAAGCTCATCGAGTCGATCTACAAGATCAAGGCGCCGAGCGAGCCGCGCAACGACCTCGTCGACGTCTTCCTCAAGGGCGTGAAGGGTCTCAACCAGCCCCCGAACGTGCGCCCTTCGGAGGAGCTGCGGCTGAACACCTCCGTCAAGCCGAGCATGCACCCCAAGCGGCTGGGCGTGCTGGACGGCGACAACGCGGGCTTCCCGAACGGGCGCCGGCTCACCGACGACGTGATCGACGAGGCGCTGCAGGTCGTCGAGGGTGAACTGGTCGGTTCCAAGAACGACTTGGGCGACGCGGTGAACAAGAACGACAAGGGCTTCGAGAAGTACTTCCCGTACGTCGCCGAGCCCACCTCCGGCTCGCGCGGCCCGCTCGCCAAGGGCACGACCGCCGGCACGGACGTGCGCAGCCAGCTGGGCGACGCCCTCCAGCCGGCCGGGACCTCCTCCGGCGGCTCCGGCAACACCGTGCTGATCGCCGCGTCGGCGGCCTCGGGAGCGGCCGGGATCCTGCTGCTCGGCACCGCGGTCGGCTGGTGGCGCAGGCGCATACGGCGCCCGTACTGACCCGGGCACCCACCCCAGACCGGCGCGGCCCGTAACCCCTCCCCCACGGCGGGCCGCGCCTTCCCCTTACGACCAGCATCAGGCGACCGAGGAGAGGCCATGTCTCCGCGTACGAACGACGACGAGGCCGGTGAGCGCCGGGCGCACCCCGAGCAGGACGCCAGGACACCGCCCGCCACCGCCACCGCCCCGCCCGAGACGGCCCGGCCGGCCTCCGGCCCCCCACGCCTGCCCGTCCCCGCCGAGGACACCGCGGCCTCCGCCCACCGGTTTCTCCCACCCCGGGACACCGAAGGAACCTCGGCCTCCACCCACGCCAAAGCCTCACCCGGGACCGCCGAAAGCCCCACGGCCCACGGCCACGACGAGCCCTCGCCCGAGAACCCCACGGCTCACGACCACGACCACGGCCACGGCCACGGCCACGGCGAACCCTCACCCGAGACCGCCGAAAGCCCCACGGCCCACGGCCACGATCAGCCCTCACCCCCGAGCACCCACACGCCCGAGACCTCCACCCGCCGATCCCTCCCACCCCGGGACACCGAAGGATCTCCGGCCTCCACCCACGCCAAACCCTCACCCGAGAGCACCGAAAGCCCCACGGCCCACGGCCACGACGAGCCCTCGCCCGAGAACCCCACGGCTCACGGCCACGGCCACGACGAACCCTCACCCGCAACCACCCACACGCCCGCGGCTTCCGCCCACGACGAATCCTCGGCCCGGGACACCCGGAGCTCCACGGTCTCCGGCTGCCGGGAATCCCCGGCCGGCGGTGCCGGGCGCGTGGATCCCGGATCCGAAGCGTCGCCGGGCTCTCGCCGTGGTTCCAGTTCGGGCGCGGTGCGAGACTCCGAAGAACCTCCCCCCGGTGCCGGCGAGCGCGTGGCCGCCGTCCGGCGGTTCGCGGCCGCGGGGCGGCGCTGGCGGGCCGCACAACTCGCTGGCTGCGCGGCCCTGCTGGCGGTGGCGCTGACCGGCGGGGCCATCGCCGTCGGTGCCGATCGGGCGCCCGCCACCGTGCCGGCCGCCTCCACGGCCGTGGACCCGGGGGTCCTGGGCGGCGGCAACCTGGATGCGAGCATCGCCGCGCTGCAGACGCATCTGCGGACCCAGCCCAGGGACTCCGGCAGCTGGGCCACCCTGGGCCTGGCCTACGTCGAGCAGGCCCGGACCAAGGGCGACCCCTCCCGCTACCCGCAGGCGGAGCGGGCACTGGGGCGGTCCCTCGCGCTGGGCCCGGACAACGACCAGGCGCTGGCCGGCCGCGCCGCCCTCGCCGCCGCCCGGCACGACTTCGAGGACGCCCTGACCTATGCGGACCAGGCGCTGCGTCAGAACCCGTACAGCGAGCGCGCGCTGTCCTTGCGCATCGACGCGCTGGTCGAACTCGGCCGCTACCCCGAGGCGTCGAAGGCCGCCGAGACCGCCGACGCCCGCAAGCCGGGTGTTCCGGTCTTCACGCGATACGCGTACGTGCACGAGCTGCGCGGCGACGTGACGACGGCGCGCCGGGTGCTCGGGCAGGCGCTGGCGGGCGCCACGTCGCCGGGCGACGTCGCATACGTGGCCGCGCAGCTGGGTCAACTGGCCTGGAATCAGGGCGAGTACAGGTCCGCCCTCACCTACTACGCCCGTGCGCTCGCCGCCGACGACACCTATCTCCCGGCGCTGGAGGGCCGCGCACGGGCGCAGGCCGCGAGCGGGGACCGCGCGGCCGCGATCAAGGGGATGGAGACGGTGGTCGCGCGCTACCCGCTGCCGGGTCCGCTCGTCGAGCTGGGCGAGCTGTACGAGGCGCGGGGCGCGGCCGGCGACCTGGCCAGGGCGCGGCGGCAGTACGCCCTGGTGGACGCCTGGATCGCACTGGCCCGCGCCAACGGCGTCAACGCCGACCTCGACACCGCGCTGGCCGCCGCCGACCACGGCGACAAGGCGGCCGCCCTGCGCGCGGCCCGTGCCGAATGGGCCCGCCGGCACACCGTGCACACCGCGGACGCGCTGGCCTGGGCACTGCACGTGAACGGCCGCGACACCGAGGCCCTGCCGTACGCCCGCCGGGCCACCGCCACCGGTTACCGCAACGCCGCCTTCCTCTACCACCGCGGCATGATCGAGCTGGCCACGGGCCACCGGCCGGCCGGCCGCGCCTCCCTCACCTCGGCCCTGCGCCTGAACCCGGGCTTCTCCCCGCTCGGCGCGGCCGCGGCCCGCAAAGCCCTGGAGGCCACGCAGTGAGGCTCCGCCTGCCCTTCCTCCTCCTCGCCGTGAGCACACTCGCGCTGCTGCCGGCCGGCCCGGCGAGCGCGCATCCGCTCGGGAACTTCACCGTCAACCGCTACGACGGTCTGGTCGCCGCCCCCGGGCAGCTCCGCGTGGACCACGTGGAGGACCTCGCCGAGATTCCGGCGACCCAGGCCGCACCCGACCTGAAGCGGCTGGGCACGGCCGCCTGGGCCCGGCAGCGGTGTGCGCGGGCCGCCGCCGGCAGCAGGCTCACGGTCGACGGTCGTACGGCCCCGCTGACCGCCGTCACCTACACGGCGCGGCTGCGTCCCGGCCAGGCCGGGCTGCACACCCTCCGCGTGGAGTGCCGGCTGACCGCCCCGCTCCCCCGCGGCCGCACGGTCGCCCTGGGCTTCCACAGCGCGGAGGCCGTCGGCGGACCCGGCTGGCGGGAGATCACCGCGCGCGGCGACCGGATGACGCTCACCGCGGCGGACGTGCCGAAGACCTCGGTGTCGCACGAACTGACCACGTACCCGAAGGACTTGCTGTCCTCCCCGGCCGACACCACCACGGCCTCGGTGCGGCTGCGCCCGGGCGGGCCGGCCCTCGCCGAGGAGCGGCAGCCGGCGCCGGGCGCAGCGATCCTGCCGCGGGGCGCCGACCGCTGGACCCGTGCGCTGGACGGCCTCGTGGCCCGCCGGCATCTGTCCCCCGGTTTCGCCGCCCTCGCGCTGCTCGTCGCGGTCGTCCTGGGCGCGCTGCACGCGCTCGCGCCGGGGCACGGCAAGACCCTCATGGCGGCGGCAGCGGCGGCGCGCGGAGGCCGGGCCCGGCCGCGGGACGTGCTGCCGCTGGCGGCCTCGGTCACCGTGACCCACACCCTCGGCGTGGTCGCGCTGGGCCTGCTGGTCACGGCCGGCTCCGCCGCCACGCCCTCGGTGATCGCCTGGCTGGGCATCGCCGGTGGCGCACTGGTCCTCGTGGCCGGCGCCAACCTCGTACGGAGGGTGTGGCCGGCCCGCCGTCAACACACGCCCCACGCGGGAGAGCACACCCGCGGGGGACATACCCACAGCCACTCTGGTCACAGCCACAGCCAAAGCCACAGCCACGCGGATCACACCCCCGGGAGCCACTCCCACAGCCACGCAAATCGCACCCACGGGGGCCACACCCACACCCACGGCGGTCACACGCATACCCATCCCACCGCCCCTACCCTCCGCGGCACGATCCTGCTCGGGTTCGCCGGTGGGCTCGTGCCCAGCCCCTCCGCCGTGGTGGTCCTGGTCGGTGCCGCCGCGCTCGGAAAGGCCTGGTTCGGGTTGCTGCTCGTCGTGGCCTACGGCGCCGGGCTCGCGCTGACGCTCACGGCGGCCGGCTTCGCCGTGGTGCGGCTGGGCTCCGGGGTGACCCGGGTGCTGGAGCGGCGCCCGCGCTGGACCGCGCACCCGCTGGCCGCGCTGGTGCGCCGGTCGGTGCCGCTCGCGTCCGCGCTGGTCGTCATGGCCCTGGGCGCCGGATTGGTGCTCAAGGGGGCCGCATCCGCGCTCGGCTGAGCTACTTTGGGGAGAAATCACGCGACTTGCCTTGGGGGGCGCCCGTGTCCGAAGAGCCGGGCCGCGACCGTGTGATCGCGGGCCGCTACCGTCTGCTGTCTCCGCTGGGCGAGGGCGGCATGGGCACCGTGTGGCGTGCCCGGGACGAGGTGCTGCACCGCGAGGTGGCGGTCAAGGAGGTGCGGGCCCCGGCGGGGCTGCCGGCCTCCGACGTGGAGCGGATGTACGCCCGCCTGGAGCGGGAGGCGTGGGCGGCGGCGCGCGTGTCGAACCGCAACGTGGTCACGGTGTACGACGTGGCCATGGAGGGCGGCCGCCCGTGGATCGTGATGGAGCTGGTGCGCGGGCTGTCGCTGGCCGACCAGTTGGAGGCGCAGGGTCCGCTCCCGCCGCAGCGGGCCGCGCACATCGGCGCCGAGGTGCTGTCCGCGCTGCGGGCCGCGCACGGCGTCGGCGTGCTGCACCGGGACGTCAAGCCCGCCAATGTGCTGCTGGCCAACGACGGCCGGGTGGTGCTGACCGACTTCGGGATCGCCTCGGTCGAGGGCAGCTCGGCGCTGACCATGACCGGAGAGGTGATCGGCTCGCCCGAGTTCCTCGCTCCGGAGCGGGCGTTGGGGCGGACACCGGGGCCGGAGTCGGATCTGTGGTCGCTGGGGGTGCTGCTGTACGCGGCCGTGGAGGGCGTCTCCCCGTTCCGTTACGACACCCCGCTCAGCACCCTGCGTGCCGTGGTGGACGACGAGTTGCCGCCGCCGCACCGGGCCGGGCCGCTCGCCGCGGTCATCGAGGGGCTGCTGCGCAAGGAGCCCGCCGAGCGGCTGGACGCCGAGCGGGCGGAACACGAGCTGCGGATCGTCGCGGCCGGGGGTGCTCCCGTCGCGGGAGGATCCCCCCGGGCGGCCACGACGCCGGTGCCGCCGTACGCCGCCCCGACGATCGCGGCCCGGTACCGGGAGCCGTCCGCGACCCCGCCGATGCCCCTGTCCGGCGCCACGGCACCCACGAGGTCCGCGCCGCCCGACGCGCCGGAGCGCGGCCGGCGTGCGGGCGTGGTGCTGGTGGCGGCCCTGCTCGCGCTCGTGCTGGCGCTGGCGGGGCTGACGTACGCGCTGATGAACCACAGCGGCGGCGGCCGGGGGACCGCGGGCGGCGGCACCCGGGCGAGCGGCGGCGCGCTGACGCCGACCGCGCACGGCACCACGGACTCGGGCGGCACAACCCCGTCGACCGCGGGCAGCAGCCCGTCTCCCAGCACCCAGCCGGCACAGTCGGTGCACGTCACCGTGGCCGGCACGAACACGTCGTACTCCGGGAGCTGTCCGCCGCCGGCCGCGCAGACGCCCGCCTTCACGGCGACGTTCACGGTGGGGCGGCTGCCCGCGCAGGTGGAGTACCGGTGGGTGACGACGCGGGGGTCGGTGTCGGATCCGGGGTGGCACACGCTGTCGTTCCCGGACGGCGGCGGCAGGACCCGGCAGGTACAGGTGACCCTGACGGTGTACCACGGCGGCGGGACGACCGAGGACCAGATCGGCGTGAAGGTGCGCGCTCCGGTGCAGACCGCGTCGAACGAGGTGCCGTTCTCGGTGAGTTGTACGACCGCCACGGCGACGGAGACCCCGTCGGGCGGGGCCTCCGCTTCGGCGTCGGGCTCGCCGGAAAGTTCACCCTGAGGGGCGAGCCCGTTCGGGTCACACGTTGTTGGTGAACGCCGGGAGATAGCCGCCGGACTGGCCGGCCGCGGTGGGGTGGTAGGACTCGCCGATGTCGAGCCAGTTGACGCTGTGCAGCCAGGAGTCGCCGGAGCAGATCTCATGGCTGGAGAACGCGGTGCGGACGTCGGCGAAGGCGAAGCCGTGGGCCTGGGCGCGCTTCTGGATGGCGGCGTCCATGTAGTCGGCCGCGTCGTTGATCGCGGACCGCTTGGTGTCGGAGAGCCCGAGGCAGGTCTGGCCGAGCAGGTAGAAGCGGGGGTAGCTGAGGACGACCACCCGGGCACCGGGGGCCTTGGCGCTGATCGCGTTGTAGACGGTGTCGAGCTTGCCGGGGAGCGTGGAGTCGACGTAGGCCTTGGCGGTGTTGATCCGGGAGATGCAGGAGCTGTCGGACTGGATCACACAGGTCGTCATGACGTCGGAGAACCCGGCGTCGTTGCCGCCGATGGTGATGGACACCAGTGAGGTCGAGGAGTTGAGCGAGCCGAGCTGGCTCGCCATGACGTCGTCCGTCGTGGCGCCCGAGCAGGCGTTGAAGGCGAACGAGGACGGGCTGTGCGCGGCGTTCCACAGGTACGGGTACGCCTTCGTGCTGCGGTCGCAGGAGCCGCTGGAGCTGATGTAGCTGCCCGAGCCGACTCCGGAGGAGTAGGAGTCGCCGAGCGCGACATAGCCCCCGGTGGCGGCCGTCGAGGAAGCCTGCGCCGAGGCGGCCCCGGTGAGACCGAGGCCGGCGGCGAGGAGGAGCGAGGTCACGAATCCGGTAAGTCGGGAACGTCTCATGGAACCTCCCTTTAGCAGGATCTCTGCCACAACTGTCGTAGCAACTACGCGTGTTGACGGGAAGTGTCCATGCCAAGACTTTTGGGGTCTCAACAGGATCAACCCGAGACGTTCACTGCTCATCTATTGCGCGTGCATGCCAAATCTGTTGACACCGCGTCAGCGCTCGGGCGTCCCGCCCAGGGGGGAATGAATGTTTAAAGACGTATCGTCCGTCTTGACGCCCTCACTGGGCCTGCGTCACATTGAAGCCCGGCATCCGGCGCGTCGGGGGGCAAAGTCGCCAATGCGGAACATACACATCAAGACATCGTCATTGCCGCTGCTCGCGGGGGCCGCGACCGCCGTGGCAGCGTTCGGCGCGCTGCTCTCTCTCATCGACTCCGGTTCCTGGCTGCGCGGACCGTGCAGCCTGTTCTTTCTGCTCGCGGCGCCGGCCGTGGCACTCGCCGCGGCCCTGCGCGGGCTGGATCCCTTCGGCCGGGCGCTCTGCTCGCTCGCGGGCTCGGTCGTCGTCAACATGCTGATCGCCCAGGGCATGCTCGCGGTTCACCGCTGGTCGGTCCGCGGCGGCGTGGTGGCGGTGACCGTGCTGAGCCTGCTGCTTCTGCTCCTGGTCCTGTTCCGGGAACGAATTTCCGGAAAACGCACACAAGACCGAGCAACACCGGCCAAAGTTGTGTAACGGTCAAACCAACAAAACCGTGAGGCAGCCTCGCAGGGGTTGCCTTTCGGGTTCAATCGTCAATACCGTCGTACATCTCACCCGCACCGGCACGTCGGCACACGGCTCCAGGGGAGGGCTCAGGGCCGCGGCGTCCACCGGCGCGGGGCGCGGTAGGGGGGTGCCGTGCTCGGTGACCGCAACTGTGACCGAGTCGTGCCGCGCGACCGGCTGCCGTTCTTCTCCGGCGGACCGGCCAGCTTTGCCAGCTCATCGGCGTGCACGGAGACCAGTTCACCGCGCCGAAGATGAGAACCCCCCTTTCGAACCGGACACAGAGCCGGGCCGCCCGGGGGTGGGCGGTCCACCGGACGAGAGGGAAAAGACTCATGAGTTCCGTCCTGCGCCCGCCCAGTTCAGGGCACCAGGATCCGACGATCGCCACGCACTACCGGCCGATCTCCTCTCACCTGGCGATCACTCCGCCGGTGAGCGTGGTGATTCCCGCGATGAACGAAGCGGAGAACCTGCCCTACGTCTTCAAGACGCTGCCCGACTGGATCCACGAAGTCGTCCTGGTGGACGGCAATTCGACGGACGACACCGTCGACGTGGCCCGTTCCCTGTGGCCGGACGTCAAGGTGGTGGATCAGCGCGGCAAGGGCAAGGGGGACGCCCTGATCACCGGTTTCGAGGCGTGCAGCGGCGACATCATCGTGATGGTCGACGCGGACGGCTCGGCGGACGGCGGCGAGATCGTCAGTTACGTCTCCGCGCTGGTCTCCGGCGCCGACTTCGCCAAGGGTTCGCGCTTCGCCAACGGCGGTGGCACCGACGACATGACCTTCATCCGCAAGCTCGGCAACTGGGCGCTGTGCACCGTCGTCAACCGCAAGTTCGGCGCCCGCTACACCGATCTGTGCTACGGCTACAACGCGTTCTGGCGGCACTGCCTCGACAAGATCGACCTCGACTGCACCGGCTTCGAGGTCGAGACGCTGATGAACATCAGAGTGGTCAAGGCCGGCCTGAAGGTCCAGGAGATCCCGAGCCACGAGTACCTCCGCATCCACGGCACCAGCAACCTGCGGGCCGTGCGCGACGGGTTCCGGGTGCTCAAGGTCATCCTCAAGGAACGCTCCAACCGGCGCGAGCTGCGTCGCCAGGAACGCCACTCGCCGATGCTCGACGCCGTCCGGGGAGAGGTGTCTTGACCGATCCCGGCATCTCCGTCGTGATCTGCGTGTACACCGAGGACCGCTGGGAGGACATCCTCGCGGCGGTCTCCTCGGTGCGCGCGCAGTCGTATCCGGCGCTGGAGACGCTCCTGGTGGTGGACCACAACCCGGTCCTGAAGGACCGGCTGGAGCGCGAGTACAAGGAGGCCCACGGCGTCCGGGTGCTGGCCAACGCGGGCCCGCGCGGCCTGTCGGCCGGCCGCAACACCGGCATCGCCGCCTCGCACGGCGAGGTCATCGCCTTCCTGGACGACGACGCCGTGGCCGAACGCGACTGGCTGCGCCGCTTCGCCGAGGGGTACGCCGACCCGCGCGTCATGGCGGTCGGCGGCCGTACGCTGCCCGTCTGGGCCTCGGGCAGGCGGCCCGCCTGGTTCCCGGAGGAGTTCGACTGGGTGGTGGGCTGCACCTACAAGGGGCTGCCGCCGGGCCGGGTCCGGGTCCGCAACGTCCTCGGCGGCAACGCCTCTTTCCGGCGTACGGCGTTCGAGGCCGCGGGCGGCTTCGCCACCGGCATCGGCCGGGACGGCGACCGCCGCCCGCTGGGCTGCGAGGAGACGGAACTGTGCATCCGTCTCACGCGCGCGCGTCCCGACGCCGTCCTGCTCATCGACGACCGCGCGGTGATCCACCACCGGGTGCCCGCACCCCGCGAGCACTTCGCCTACTTCCGCACCCGCACCTACGCCGAGGGCCTGTCCAAGGCGCTGGTCGCGAAGAGCGTCGGCGCGGACAAGGGCCTGGAGTCCGAACGCCGGTACACCACCCGGGTACTGCCCGCAGGGGTCGCTCGTGGCCTGCGGGACGCCCTGCTGGCCCGGCCGGGCGGCGCGGGACGCGCGGGCGCGATCGTCGCCGGGGTGCTCACCGCCGCCGGCGGCTACGCGCTGGGCAGCCTGCGTGCACGGCGGGGCGGTCCGACGTTCTCGGTGGCGCCGATCGAAGGGGGCACCGGTGAGTGACACTCCCGTACCGATCCTCATGTACCACTCCGTCGCCACCGCCCCCAACGACGCCACCCGCGCCCTGTCGGTCGGGCCGGAGGCGTTCGCGGAGCAGATGGCACTCGTCGGCGACCTGGGCCTGACCCCGGTCACCACCGCCGACCTCGCGGCCCGCTGGCGCACCGGAAGCCCGCTGCCCGCCCGGCCGGTGCTGATCACCTTCGACGACGGCTACGAGGGCGTGCACCGGCACGCGCTGCCCGTGCTCGCCAAGCACGGCTTCCCGGCCACCTTGTTCGTCTCCACCGGGTGGATCAGGGGCGCGTACGACACCGGGGGCGGCCTGGACACCATGCTGGACTGGCGGCAGGTGCATGAACTGGCCGCCGCCGGCGTGGAGATCGGCGGCCACAGCCACACCCACCCGCAGCTCGACCAGCTCGACGACGGCGCGCTGCACAGGGAACTGGCCCGCTGCACGGACATCGTCCGGGACGAACTCGGCGCCCGCCCGGTGTCCTTCGCCTACCCGTACGGCTACTCCGACCGCAGGGTCCGCCGGGCCGTGCGCGAGAACGGGTACGCCCAGGCGCTGGCCGTCGGCAACGCCCTGGCCCGCCGCCGCCAGGGCCCGTACGCGCTCCGGCGGGTCACGGTCCGGCGCGGCACCGGCGTGGAGGAGTTCGAGCGGCTGCTCCACGGCCGGGCCATCGCCCGCACCTTCGCCAGGGACCGCGTCCTCACCCAGGGGTACGCCCTCGTCCGCAGAGCCCGCCAGGTCCGCCGGAAGGCCATCCGTTCCCGTGTCTGACACGACCACCACGACCGAGTCCGCGACGACCGGCGCCGAGGCGCCCGAGAAGCCCGGGCGCCGCCTCCGGCTGCCCGGCACGGGCCGCTCGCCCGGCGGCAGCCCGCTGTTCCGCAACGCCTACGCGCTGATGCTCAACACCGGCATCTCCGCCGTCCTCGGACTCGGCTTCTGGCTGGCCGCGGCACACTACTACTCCGAGTCGGCGGTCGGGCAGGGCTCTGCCGCCATCGCCGCGATGAAGTTCCTCGCCGGGCTGACCGCGGTGACCCTGACCGGCGCCCTGGCCCGCTTCATCCCGGTCGCCGGGCAGCGCACCGGCACACTCATCTCCCGTACGTACGCAGGCAGTTCGCTGCTGGTGGCGGTCGCGGCCGGCATCTTCCTGCTGACCCTGGACACCTGGGGGCCGTCGTACCGCTTCCTGCACGGGACGGTCAACGGACTCGGCTTCATCGTCGCCGTCATCGCCTGGAACCTGCTCACCCTGCAGGACGGCGTGCTGACCGGGCTGCGCAGCGCGACCTGGGTGCCGCTGGGCAACACGGTCTTCTCGGCGGTGAAGCTGGCCCTGCTCGTCGCGTTCGCCGTGGCCGTCCCGACCGCCGGCGTCTTCGTCTCCTGGGTGGCCGCGATCGCCACCTCCGTGGTGCCGCTGGGCTGGCTGGTCTTCCGGCGGCTGGTGCCCCGGCACGTCAAGGCGACCGAGGACCACGCCACCCCGCCGACGCTGAGGCAGGTCAGCAGGTTCCTGGCCGGCGACTACACCGGCTCGCTGTTCTCGCTCGCCGTGATCTACCTCGTGCCGGTGATCGTCGCCTCGCAGGTCAGTTCGGCGGAGAACGCGTACTTCTACATCGCCACCACGATCGGCGGCACGACCGACCTGCTCGCCATCAACATGGGCGCGTCCCTCACGGTCGAGGGCTCGCACGACCCGGGGCGGCTGGCCGCCTACACCCGCGCCGCGCTGCGGCGGATGGCACGGATCATGCTGCCGATCGCAGCCCTGTGGATCATCGGGGCGCCGTGGATCCTCGGCGTGTTCGGCGCGGGCTACGCGCACGCGGCGACCCCGCTGCTGCGCTGGCTCGCGGTCGGCTCGGTGCTGCGGGTGGTGATCGAGACGTACTTCGCGGTGCTGCGCGCGCGCAGCCGCACCGCCGGTCTCGCCTGGCTCCAGGGTCTGCTGTGCGCGCTGGTACTGGGCCTTACCCTGCTGCTCCTGCCCCGGATGGGGCTGACCGGCGCGGGGGTGGCCGAGGCCGGGAGCCTCGCGGTGATCGCGGCGATCGCCGCGCCGAGGCTGTGGAAGACGATCCGGACCGCGGCGGACGCGGTGCCCGACATCGCGGCACCCGACGGGGACCTCGCCGACCTGGGCGCCTTCCCCCACTCCCGGCTTCCCGTGAGCGGGGAGACCCCCACGGTCCCGTCCTCCACCCCGGCACGCCGGCACAGCCCGGCCTGGGCGCTGGACTCCGACACCCTCGCCCTCGGCATCCACGTGGACTTCGACCACGTCGAGCGCCGTCCCGACGTCCGCCCCGGTCCCGGCACCCCACCCGCCGGTACGCCGGTGCCCGCGCCGGCGGTTCAGGTGGGACTCCCGGTCGAAGCACGGGAGCCCGGCAGCGAGGCCTCGCTGGGCCCCGCCGAGGCCGAACTGCTGCGGGAGGCGGAGGCGGCGGAGGTCGACGCGCCGTTCACGGAGGAGGAAATGGACGCGTCCGTCGGGAGGATGCACCCGCACCCGGCACCGGCCGCGCACACCGCCGCACCGGACGAGCCCGCGGCCGGCGAGCCCGAACCCGAGGGGCTCCCGGCACCGGTCCCGCTCCGTCAGCGGCCGGCGCCCACCCGCTCCGGTGTGGTCCTCGGCTGCCTGCTGATCGCCGCGCTGCTGCTGTACTGGGTGCCCGCGCTGCGGCTCGGCGAGGCCGATCTTGACCGGATGGGCGGCCTCGGGCTGATCTCGGTGCTGCCGCCGCCGACCCTGGCCGGGGCGGGTCTGCTGGTCACCGTGTTCGCCGCGCTGCTCTGGCTGCGCCGCGAGCACCGGGCGCTGCTGCTGGTCACGCTGGTGGCGACCGTGGTGTCGCTGCACGCGCTGCCCGCCCTGATCGAGACCGAGCCGCGGTTCCCGACGGCCTGGCAGCACCTCGGGTTCCTCGACTACATCGACCGCACCGGGTCGGCGGTACCGGATCTGGACGCCCGCTGGAGCTGGCCGGGCTTCTTCGCGGTGGCCGCGTTCGCCGGCCGGGCCTGCGGGGTCACCGACTTCACCGAGGTCATCCGCTGGTGGCCGACCGCCATCCAGCTCTCCTATCTGGCGCCGATGTTCCTGCTGACGCGGTCGCTCAGGGCGAGCTGGCGGGCGAAGTGGACCGGTGTCTGGCTGTTCGTGCTGTGCGGCTGGGTCGGCCAGGACTACTTCTCGCCGCAGGGCTTCACCTATCTGCTGTACCTGATGTTCGTGGCGATCCTGCTGGTCTGGTTCCGCCCGCCGCGCGTGATCTGGACCAGGTTCCGCCCGGGCGAGGCCGAGGTGGAACCGGCCGACCGGCGTCAGCGAGCCGGACTGCTGCTGGTGCTGATCGGCCTGTACGCGGCGAGCGTCCCCGCGCACCAGCTGACCCCGTTCGTCATGCTCGGCGTGCTCACGGTCCTCGTCCTGCTCGGCCGGTCCGAACTGCGCGGCCTGCCGCTGCTGTTCGCGGTGCTGGTCGCGGTCTGGGTCGGCTTCATGGCCGAGCCGTACTGGTCCGGGCACTTCAACGACCTGTTCGGCGGGGTCGGCGGGGTCGGCAGCAATGTCTCGACCTCCGTGTCCGGCCGGATCCAGGGCGGCAGTTCGACCCACAAGCTGGTGCTGTACGCGCGGGTGCTGCTGGCCGGCTCGACGATGGCGTTCGCCTGCTGGGGCTGGTGGCGCCGCCGCTTCCACCGCTACCGCGAACGTTCGCTGCTCGTACTGACCTTCGTGCCGTTCCTGGGCTTCGGCATGCAGTCGTACGGCGGCGAGATGGCGCTGCGCGTCTTCATGTTCGCGGTGCCCGGCGCGGCCCTGCTCGGCGCCCTCGCCCTCTTCCCGCGGACCGGCGTCACCGCGAAGGAGCGCGAGAAGGACCGGGCGAGTCTCGCCCCGCTGGCTGCCCTGCTGGCCGGGCTGCTGCTGATGGGCGGCTTCCTGGTGGCCCGCTGGGGCAACGAGCCGTTCGAACGCACCCGGCCCGGCGAGGTCGCGGCCATGAACTGGGTGTACGCCCACGACAGGCCGACGGTGCGGCTGCTGTGGCTGACCCAGGACACGGTCAACGACGTGACGCCGGCGATGCCGTGGGGCGCCAAGGACATGGAGCGGGTGAACTATGTGCCGACGCTCGCACCGACCGACCCGGTGCTGGTCTCCGGCCTGGTCAAGGCGCTCAAGGACGCCGGCCCGAACTCGTATCTGATGGTCAACCGGAGTCAGGTGACCTATCTGCAGCTGGACGCCGGCTACTCCGCGACCTGGGAGCCCCGGCTGATCGAGAACCTGGACGACCGGCAGGAGCTGACGAAGGTCCTGGTCAACGACGACGTCACCGTGTTCGCACTGCGCAAGCAGCCGGCCGGTGCGGTGCCGCGGCAGGAACCGGGGCCGATCGGGCCGCAGGTGACCTGGACCCCGTGGTCGGTGGTCGGCGCGCTGGCCGCCGTCGTGCTGATCCTGCTGCTGGCCGCGCGGGAGGTCGTACGGGTCGCGCTCGGGCCGGGTGTGCGCCGGCTGCGGCTGCTGCAGGGCACGTTCTGGTTCGCGCTGCCGCTGCTGGCGGTGGTGCTGGCCTCGCTGGTGCAGCGGTTCCTGACGATGAAGTGAGTGACGGGCCGGCGGTGGGGGGTGGCTCAGCGATCGAGCCACCTCACCTCGTACGGCCGCATGTCGAACCGCTTGCCGTCGACCTGCGCACTGATCGTCCGGTCCAGGGTGTTGACCACGAGAGCCGTCCTGGCGGTGGCCAGGACGCGGACGTTGGGCGCGTCGTCCGCCGCGACGGACACGTTCTGGTACGCCGTCTTCGGCGGGAAGGCCTTGGCGAACCGGGACACCAGGTCGTACATGGGCAGGGGCGTGCCCCCGGAGGCGCTGTCGGTGGGCGTCCACAAGCAACCGGGGCAGTCGGTGCCCCTCCTGTCCTCCGGGTTCCAGTAGAAGCCGGAGTCGGCGCCGCCCCTGACCATGGAGATCATGCCGGTGGCCTGCACGGCGAGGCGGTGCGGCTCGGACCAGCCCGTGCGGTTGCCGTTGCCGTCGCCGGGCTCCACGTAGTACTCGGCCCACCACAGCGGCAGGTCGTGGGTCTGCCGCCGTACCCACTCGCTCACCGCCGTCAGCTTGTCGGTGGCCGCGAACTCGTCGGGCAGCAGGTCGTCGTCGTGGGTGTAGCTGGAACCGTCGACCACGGTGAAGTCGGCACCGGCCTTGTGCGCGTTCCAGTAGGAGAAGGCGTCGAGGACACGCCGGTCCATCGCGCCCCAGGGTCCCTTCAGCGCGGTGGAGGCGTTCTGGTCGCGCGGATCTACGCTGTCCATCACCAGGTAGGGCCCGCCGACCATGATGTCCTTGCCGACCTTCTTCAGCGCCCTGTACACCAGGTTGTACATCCTGGTGTAGCCCTCGTAGTCCCAGCGGGACCCGGCGTCGTTCCAGAAGCCCTTGAACTCGTTCCAGACGATGAAGTGCTTCACGTCCGGGTAGCGCCGGGCGACGGTGGCGGCGAGGGCGGCGAAGTCCTGGTAGTGGTCCGGGGTGGGTGCCGTCTCCAGGGCGGCCTGGCTCCAGTTCGTGTTGCCGACCCCGGCCTTGCCGCCCTTCATCCAGTCCGGGGAGCAGCACAGCGTGATCACCGGGGCGCCGCCGGAGGCGCGCATGAAGTCGACACGGCGGTCGAGCGCGCCGAAGTCGTAGTGCCCCGCGACCGGTTCGGGATTGTCGGCGCCCCAGCCCATGATGTGCTGGTTCTGCGCCAGCCCGGCGTCCTGCCCGAGCAGTCGCCGCACACGGGCGGTGGCCGCACCGGCGCCCTCGTCGGCGCTGTACTGGGTGTGGGTGAAGCCCCAGCCGACGTAGGGCTCCGGTTTCGCACCGGGCCCGGCCGGAGTGCCGTGGACCTTGTCGCCGTCGCGTGTGGTGCCGGCCGTGCTGGGCCCGCCGGACAGCGTGCCGAACAGGGTCACCGCCAGGGCCAGCACGGCCGCGCCCACCCCGAGCAGGGCGGTGAGTCGCCACCGCCGAGTATCCGAATCCCACCCATGACGTCCCATCGGGGACAACAGTAACGGCGGAAGCGGCGCTTCGGGCAGGTGTGGGAAACACGCGGAGAGCAGCGCCGCGAAAGGGCGCGGGGCTGCTTCCGCATGTGGCTCCGCCGCGCGGGCGCGAGCGGTCCAGGACGGCCCGCGCGTTCCGAACCGCGGCTTGCACCGGTGCGAAATGCCGTGCGCACGGCACGTCCGTGCCGGATCATGGCGGCATGTCTGCGAACCCACACGACGCTCTGCCGATCCGGCTCCACGTCGACGACTCCGACTCGCCCTCCGACGTCGTCGACGCGCTGTTCCTCGGCCGCTTCGCGACGGGCGAGCAGCCGTACTCGTACGCGGCGAACATCGACCGCGTGCGCTCCGGCGCGACCCTGCTGCCCGACGGCGCCCGGGTGCTCAGGATCGCCCGCGACGACGACCGCAGCGCCACCCTCGCCGAGGGTGACGGCTGGACCCTGCTGATCTCCCGCTGGAACCGCGGCGCGGACGTCACGGTCACCGCGACCAGCGCCGAACTCGCCGAGACGGTCCTCGACCAGGCGACGGACGGCGCCGCCGACGAGCCCGAGCCGCAGCCCGAGAACGTGACGATGGGCTTCTGGTACGTCTCCCCCCGGCGCGGCCCGCACCGCACCACCCGCCAGATCTCCGCGGGCACCTGGGACGAGGTCCGCGCCAACTACACGGCACCGGTGGCGGAGGCGATGGACCGCCTGATGCACACGACCCCGGAGGACATCGCCGGCCGGCTGCTCCTGCTGCACGGCCCGCCCGGCACCGGCAAGACCTCGGCCCTGCGCACCCTGGCCCGCTCCTGGCGCGACTGGTGCCAGGTCGACTGCGTCCTCGACCCCGAACGGCTCTTCTCCGACGTCGGCTATCTGATGGACATCGCGATCGGCGAGGAGGACGCGGCGGGCAAGGGCCGCTGGCGTCTTCTCCTGCTGGAGGACTGCGACGAACTGATCCGCGGCGAGGCCAAGCACACCGCGGGCCAGGCACTGTCCCGGCTGCTGAACCTCACCGACGGCCTGCTCGGCCAGGGCCGCAACGTCCTGGTCGGTGTCACCACCAACGAGGACCTGGAGCGCCTGCATCCGGCCGTGGTCCGTCCCGGCCGCTGCCTGGCCCGCATCGAGGTGGGCAGGCTGACCCGCAGCGAGGCGCTGCACTGGCTCGGCGGTGAGACCGACGGCCGCAAGGATGCCGTCGGCCGTGACGGGGCGACGCTGGCCGAGCTGTTCGCCCTGCGCCGGGGCACGGCGCCGACCTCGGTGCCCGGGGCGCGGGACGGCGCGGACGCGGGCCTGTACCTGTAGTGCTTTGATGGTGCTGTGACCTTGTTCGTCGGCACCTCCGGGTGGCAGTACAAGGACTGGCGGGACCTCGTCTATCCGGCCGGGGTCCCGGCACGGCTGTGGCTGGAGGAGTACACGCGGCTCTTCGCGACGGTGGAGCTCAACAACGCCTTCTACCGGCTGCCGTCGTACGACACCTTCGCCTCCTGGCGTGTGCGCGTGCCGCCGGACTTCGTGATCGCGGTCAAGGCCAGCCGCTTTCTCACCCACATCAAGCGCCTGAAAGACCCCGGGGAACCGGTCCACCGCCTGATGACCCACGCGGCGGGCCTGGGCGGCCGTCTGGGCCCGGTCCTCCTCCAGCTCCCGCCCACCCTGCGCGCGGATCCGTCCCTGCTGGACGCCTGCCTGGCTTGTTTCCCTCCGGGTACCAGGGTCGCGGTGGAGCCGCGCCACGACTCGTGGTGGACGCCCGAGGTGCGGGAGGTGCTGTCGGCCCGGGAGGCGGCCCTGTGCTGGGCGGACGTCCTGGCCCGCCCGGTCACCCCGCTGTGGCGCACAACCGACTGGGGGTACGTCCGCTTCCACCAGGGCCGCGCCCAGCCCTGGCCCCGCTACGGCCGCCGCTCCCTGGAGACCTGGGTGGACCGCATCGCGACGACGTGGCAGCAGGAGGAGGACGTCTACGCGTACTTCAACAACGATCCGGGCGGTGCGGCGGTGGCGGATGCGGTGGCCTTCGGCCGGGCGGCACGAAGGGCGGGGCTGACGGTGACGCGGACACCGGAGCCGGCATCACAGCGGTGACCGTTCCGCCGTCCCACGCACTGCCGCCGCTCGCTTCGGCACCGCAGCGGCACTCGGCCACGCCGGGGGAAGCCGGCGGTGCCGAACCCTCCCCGGCACCGGCACCGGCATCCCCTACTCCCCGAAGGCCGCGCGCAGGGCATCGCGCACCGCGGCCAGAGCCGCCTCCTCCCCCAGCCCCAGCCGCCGCACACGATCGGCGTAGGCCTGAGCGGCCAGGGAAGCCTCCCGTTCCGCTGCCGAGCCGGCGGCGGCCACGAAGGTTCCGTTGCGCCCCCGCGTCTCGATCACCCCGTCGGTCTCCAGCGCCCGGTACGCCTTGGCCACCGTGTTCACCGCGAGGCCCAGGGACTCGGCCAGGCCCCGTACGGTCGGCAGCCGGTATCCGACCGGCAGTACCCCGGACCGCGCCTGCTCGGAGATCTGTGCCCGCACCTGCTCGTACGGGGGCGCGCTGTCATCGATGCGGATCTTCAGGCTCACGCGCCGATTGTCCCGCACCCGCCGGAAAATCAGAGGCACCCCCGGCACGCCTCCGCCTACGGTGCCTACCCATGACAGTGATCGTGCGGGACCTGCGTCCCGACGTACCGGCCGACACCGAGGGCTTCGCCCGGGTCCGCCATCTCGCCCTGCCCTACATCCTGTTCACCGCGGACTCGGTCCGCCACAACGCCCTCCACAGTCCCCCCGAGGCCCGCTACCGCCCGCTGGTCGCGGAGGAGGACGGAGAGGTGATCGGCACGGCCCAGGTCCATCTGGCCCACGACAGCGCCGAGCCGGGCCAGGGGCTGGTGAACATCTACGTGCGGCCGGACCGGACCGGTCGCGGCGCCGGCGGGCTGCTGCTGCGGGCGGCCGAGGAGTACCTCACCGCTCTGGGCGCGACCAGGCTGCTCAGCTGGGTCCTCGACGAGCCGGCCAACCGCGCCTTCGCGGAACGGCACGGCTATCGCGGCAGCCGGTCCGCCCACTTCCTCCGCCTCGACCTGGCGGGCGCCGACCTCCCCGCGCTGCCGCGGACCCCACCGGGCGTGGAACTGCGCACGGCCGCGGACTTCGCGGACGACCCGCGGCCCCTGTTCGAGCTGGACGCCCAGACGATGCGCGACGAGCCGAGCGACGTCGACTGCGAGTACGCGGACTACGACGCCTGGCTGGAGCAGGACTGGAAGCATCCGCTCCTGGACCGCGACCTGACGGTGGCCGCCTGCGTCGAGGGCCGTCCGGTCGCCTTCAGCGTGGCCTACACCGACGGCGGCGGCCGCTACTCCACGGCGATGACCGGCACCGCCCGCGTCCACCGGGGCCGTGGCCTGGCCAAGCTCGTCAAGGCCCATTCCCTGCACCGGGCCCGTGCCGCCGGTTGCACGGAGGCCTTCACGGGCAACGACACCGGAAACGGCCCCATGCTCGCGATCAACAAGTGGTTCGGGTACGAGATCTGTGCGGCGGAGGTGCGCCATGTCCGCGAACTCGGCTGAGCCGACCGCCCCGTTGGAGGTCGTCCTGGTCAAGGCGGGCCGGACGAAGATCCGTTACCCGGCCGAGCTGCTCGGCGACGACGGCACCCGGATCGCCGTCCGCGCCCCCTGGGCCGGCTCAGGCGTCCGCGACTTCGGCTTCGTCCGCTTCGAGCCGGGCGACCTCTTCACCGAGTACTACTGGCGCAACCGCTGGTACTCGGTGAAGGAGGTCCGCGCCGCGGACGGCACGGTGAAGGGCTGGTACTGCGACATCACGCGTCCGGCGGTCCGCAGGGGCGGTGAACTGGTCGTGGAAGACCTCGACCTGGACCTGTGGCGCTCCGCCGACGGCACGGACGTGCGGCGTCTGGACGAGGACGAGTTCGCCGAGAGCGGGCTGACCGAGACGGACCCCGAGGCCGCGTCCGCCGCGGTGGCCGCGCTCGGGGAACTGGAGACGCTGGCCCGCAGCGGCGGCTTCGGGGAGTTGCTGGCCTGACACCCTCGGCCACCGCGCGCTCAGGTCCCCGCCGCCCTCACACCCTCGCCACCACCGCGTACCGCTCGTCCTCCACCTGCTTCCCCCACAACAGCGAGTCGTCGGAGAGTCGCTCCACGTGCACCTCCGTGCTCAGCGGTGCCAGCAGCGCGGCGATGCGGTCGGCGGGTATGCCGACCGGGTGCAGCGTGCCCCAGACGCCCTCGACCAGTACGAAGCGGCCTCCGGGGCGGAGCAGCTCCCGCCAGTGCCGCAGCACCCGGCCGGGCCCGGGCAGCGTCCAGAGCACGTGCCGTACGAGGACGGCGTCGAAGCGCCGGTCACCCACCGGCGGGGCCGCGGCCTCACCGTGCAGGACGACCGCGTCGCGACCGGCGAGCTTGGCGCGGGCCCGCTCGACCATGGCCGGGGACGAGTCGACGCCCGTCACCCTGTGTCCCTGTTCGGCGGCCAGGAGCGACAGGCTGCCGGTGCCGCAGCCGAGGTCGAGGACGTCGGCGGGGCGCCCGGGCAGCCAGGAGCGGAGCCGGTCGGCCCAGGCCGCGCGGACCCCCGGGTCACGCAGGCCGTGGTCCGGCTCGTCGTCGAAGGCCTCCGCCTCGGCGTCCCAGTCCACTTCCGCAGTACCCGCCGCAACCGTGTGACCGTTCGCATTCGTCATTCCCACATAGTGACACCCGCCACTGACAACCCGGCTTCGATGAGGAACTCTCGCCGAAAGCGTCTACCACCGTGCCGACGCGGAAACTCGGTAGGCACTGAAGGAGGCAGCCATGCGCCGCGTAACCGTGCAGAAGCCCCTGAAGAAGACGGCCGGCCACCGGACCCGGGAAGAGGCGGAGGAACGCCCCGCGGGACGCCCCGAGGTGCGCAAGGACATCGCACGCACCTGGTGGCCCGACGTCTGACCCCGCCGTGGCCGGCCTCGCTCCGACCAGGAGCTCGCCGGCGTCCGGCTATTTCCTGCCCTTCTCGTCGTTGTTCTTGAAGCAGACGACGAACCATTTGCCGGGCCCGGACTCGGTGAGCGAGCCGGTCGTGCCCGGGACGTCGGAGCAGGCGAGGGTGTCGACGACTGCGTCCTTGTTCATCTTCAGGACCTTGTAGTCGGCGTGCGGGTCGGTGCAGTCGAGCTTCTTGGTCTTCGCTTCCTTGTCCGTCCCGATGTTCTGGAAGCAGTCACCGGCCTTGAGCGTCCCGGACTGGTCCTTCGTGTCGTGCGGGCCGAAGGCCCAAAGCGCCACCATGCCCCCGAGGACGAGGACCAGGCCGAGGAGGATCAGGCGGTTGCGTCGTATCTCCGCCGAGCTGTGCGGGGCGTTCTGGCCGCCCAGGGGCGGTATGTGGGACACGGGCGGTTCCTCAGGCAGTGGGGACGGGACGTGCGAAGACGACCATGAATCTAGCCCACCTGGCCGTACTCGCCGTTCGCCGCCCCCAGTTGGCCCACCCCGCATCCAGCACGGCCGATCAGGGACGCGGCCGGAGTGAAGCCGGCGGGCTGGATTGTTGGCTCCGACCCTGATAAATCATCTTGTCATGGCCATGAGTGCGATTGAACTGCACAGTGTCAATCGTTGGGAGGCGTCCTTCCTGCGCGAGGAGGTGGGCGGCTACTTCACACACGGCGTCGAGTGCACGCCGGGCGCGACGGTACTCGACGTGGGCGCCAACATCGGTGTGTTCTCGGCGGCCGTCTACGAGCGGCTCGACGGCGACGTGCGGATCTACGCCTTCGAGCCGGTCCCGCCCCTGCACGCGACACTCGAACGCAATGCCCGCGAGTTCTTCAACGGACGCCTGACCGCGCTCCCTTACGGCCTGGCGTCCCGTGACGAGGAGCTGGATTTCAGCTACGTTCCGGCCGCCACGATCTTCTCGTCCTCCTCGCGGGACCAGGGGAACATCGAGGCTGAGCGGCGGCGGGTCACCGCCGGCGTCGTCGAAATGATCCGCCAGGGCGGCCTGGGACCGGTCCTGCGCCGCGTACCCGCTCCCGTCCTCACTCCTCTCGTCAGCCGCAAGCTGCGGGTGATGCTGCGGCTCGAGACGCACCGGGTGAAGGTCAGGCCCCTGTCCTCAGTGCTCGACGAGCAGGGCATCGACCGCATCGACCTGCTCAAGGTCGATGTGGAAGGCGCCGAACTCGATGTGCTCAGAGGCATCGAGGAACGGCATTGGCCGCTGGTCCGCCAGGCCGTCGTCGAGGTGGAGCGCTGGCAGCAGAACCGCGGCACAGTCTGCGAGGTCCTCCTCACGCACGGCTTCACGGTCAGCACCGAGCAGAACCCGGTGCAGCAGGCCGGCGACATCGGCATGGTGTTCGCGGTCAGGCCCTGACTTCCCTCCCCCTCTTCCTGAGCCCGGGTCTTGTACGTGCGCCACCCGCGGACCGACGGCTCGTAGGCGCTGTCCAACCTCTTGTAGACCACTCCTTCGAGCCCGACCGCCGTCCAGCTGGTCAGCCACTCACGCACGGTGGCCGGATCGGTGGTCGATGAGCACAACACCCACGGTGCGGTGAGCCGGTGGTCAACGAAGAGGACCTCGAAGGCCGCCCTGCGCCGCCGGTAGGCCCACCTGGTCGTGTCCGTGCCGGAGAGCCGAAGTAGGCCGAAGGCCACGAAGTGCGCCGGCCACTGCTCGGCGAGGCGGAGCGCGCCCACGCCGCGGCGCTGCAAGCGGCCCTGCAACCGCTCGAACGCCAGGCGGCCCGCAGGTCCACAGACAAACCTGCAAAGCGAGTTACGTGGGTTCGATTCCCGCCACGCCCTCCCATGCTGGTCGACCTGCTTCCCGCTGCTCCTTTCGGGCGGAGTTGGTCCACCCTCCTCGTCAGGCTCTCCGTCGGTTGGCAACGCGGCCCTAAAGTCCGTGCTGACTGCACCGGTCGGACACGGAGAACCTGTATGAGGCACCGCCCCGGGTGGATCGCACACATCGCCCTCTGCATGGCTGCCTGCCTGGGCATGGTCACCGCCTGCGGGTCGAAAGCGGGGTCCGGCGGGGGCGGGACGTCACCCACACCGGCACCCACACCGTCGTGTGTGACGGCCGCATCCACCTCCCCGTCGTGCCCGGCACCGTCGTCCTCGGCAGCGTCGTCGTCCGGCACGTCGTCGTCCGGCACGTCGTCGTCCGGCACGTCGTCGTCCGGCACGTCGTCGTCCGGCACGTCGTCACCAGGACAGACAAGCGACTCGCCCGGCTACGGCAATGGGTCGGTCCCCCCGGAACCGAGGGTGCCTTCGAACCTCGGTAAGACGCCGAAGAACAACGGCATCGTGCCACGCCCGACGGCTTCTGCCACCGGCTGTCACGGCGCGCCCGAGTGTGCGTCGCCTCCCGGCAACGGTGAGACTCCGCAGGCCCCCGCTCCGGACAGTACGTGAGCGAACGGAAGTCAAGCCCCGAACAGGAAGAACGAGGAACCGGCTCAGCAGACCTGATGTCGTCCAAACTGATCAACATCGTGATCGGCCAGGCCTCATTCATCGCCGCGTTGATGTTCTACCTGGGCGTCATCTACATGAACCATTACTTCAGCTACT
Organism: Streptomyces sp. NPDC046759; assembly: GCF_040645475.1. Lineage (NCBI taxonomy): Bacteria > Bacillati > Actinomycetota > Actinomycetes > Kitasatosporales > Streptomycetaceae > Streptomyces > Streptomyces sp. NPDC046759. Next base: position 94,174 of record NZ_JBEYYJ010000033.1, read on the forward strand.
ACCACCTCAACCCCTTCGACCTAGGCTTCGGCTTCGCCGAGTTCGCCCTGCAGAGCCTGAACCTGATCACCTTCCCGGTTCTCGTAAGTACCGTCATCCTGATCGTCGCTGTCACCCTCTACCGACGCCAGTCGCGTCAGGCTCTGCCCGAGGCACTGGTCCGCTGCCACATGTTCCTAGTGGCGGCAGGCCTGATCCTTCTCGTCCTGTGGTGGCTGTGGCGGCTACTGCTGCCGGACTGGGCCGGCCCTCTGCTCATCGGCGTCGGCCTCCTGCTCGGTGCGGCGCCGCACGACGGCGTGGACCACCCGAGAGGCGTGTGGACCACAGCCCTACAGATTTTCGGGGCCGGACTCTTCCTGTTCTGGGCCCTCACCTTGGTCGTTGGTCATCTGGGCGAGCAACACGCCAGGAACGACGCCCGCACTACGTCCCCCGGCAGCACCGGTCTGATCATCTACAGCGCCAAGCCCCTCAACTTTCCCCCCACACAGGGACAACTCCTGACCAAGGACCTGGGCAATACCATCCGTATGCGCTACCGCTACACGGGTCTGCGGCTCATCACGGTGCGCGACGGCCGCTACTACGCCGTGCCGATTGGATGGCAAGAGAAGACCGACCCCGTCTACATCCTCCGTGAAAGCGACGACGTGCGCTTTGAGCTGACTCCCGGTGCGTAGTAGGCACCCAGAACTCGTGTCACTGTAAACCCGGAGGAAGGTCTCGTATTCGCCTTCAGGTACGATCTCGCGGTCTTCCGCCGCTCAGTCCGTACGCTGCGGTGATCGCTCCCGAACCACCGTGGATCCGCGAGATCAGCCTCCGACGGTGACGTGCCACAACAGGCAAAACGCGTATGCACCGGCGGGAGCCAATCGGGGAGCCAGGCGTCCGATGGCGAACGCACCCGAACCGACACGGACAGTCGCCCTGCTCGGGCGCCGGTGGGTCGGGGAGTCCCTCCCCCTCTTCCTGAGCCCCCGGTTAGTCCCGCCTTAACGGCACCATAAGGATCTCCTTCTCCCGCCTCCAGCAGGCGATTCCACGGTTTCTTGGGGCTAGCTTCTGGTCACCCCACGGGATCCGCCCCACGGGTTCCAGCCCCACCGAAGGACCGTTTTCCGAGGAGTTCCGCATGCCCGCTCGCGCCCGTCGTACGGCCGCCGTCGTCGCCGTGCTCGGTCTGCCGCCCGTCGCCCTGACCGCGCTCGCCGCCGCTCCCGCCTTCGCGCACGGTTCGATGGGCGACCCGGTCAGCCGTGTCTCGCAGTGCTATGCGGAGGGACCGGAGAACCCGAAGTCGGCCGCGTGCAGGGCGGCCGTGGCGGCCGGCGGCACCCAGGCGCTGTACGACTGGAACGGCATCCGGATCGGCGACGCCGCCGGGCGGCACCGGAAGCTGATCCCGGACGGCAAGCTGTGCAGCGCGAACAACGAGGAGTTCAAGGGCCTCGACCTCGCCCGCGCCGACTGGCCGGCGACACGCGTGCACAGCGGGCCGTACACCTTCAAGTACCGCGTGACGGCCCCGCACAAGGGCACCTTCAAGGTCTACCTGACCAAGCCCGGTTACGACCCCGCGAAGCCGGTGGCCTGGTCCGGGCTGGATCTGGAGCACCCGGTGGCCACGGTCACCGACCCGGTCGCGGCGGGCGGCTTCTACACGTTCTCGGGCACGCTTGCGGAGCGGTCCGGCCGGCAGCTGCTCTACGCGATCTGGCAGCGCTCGGACAGTCCGGAGGCGTTCTACTCCTGCTCGGACGTGGACTTCGGCGGCGCCGGCCCGGGGCGTACGGGCACCGGCCCCGCACCGTCGGCCTCCGCGCCCTCCGACCAGCAGATCGCGGCCGGTGCCGACAAATCGACGATGCGGCACCACGGTCACGGCGGTGACGGCACCTCCGCGCCGGCCGAGCGACCCGCGCAGCAGCCCTCCACCGCGGCCGCCGCGGCCGGCACGCCGAAGGCGGCCGGTGCCTCGAAGGACCTCGCGGAGACCGGCGCCTCCTCCGGCACCTCGTACACCGCGATCGGCGGCGCGGCGGCGCTGGCGCTCGGATCCGCGGCGCTGTTCCTGTCGGTGCGGCGGCGCGCGGCGGACGGCGGGCACCGCCGGTGAGGGTTCCGGGGCCTGTCCGGCGGCTCAGGCCGGACAGGCCCCGGCGGTACGTCAGCTGAAGGCTGAGGCACAGGTGGTGGCGCCGGCGTGGGCCGGGTCCAGCGCGTTGGCCACCTCATGGAAGGCGATGCGGTCGAACAGGCCGATCGCCACGTGCTCCGAGAGGTCGAGCGAGCAGAGGTCCTGGAGCAGGACGTTGTGGACGTCGGAGCCGCTCAGGTACTGGCTCTGCCAGGGCGTGGCCACCTCGTCGTACTTGGTGGCGATGACCGTGTAGTGCACTCCGGGGACGGTGTCGCCGCCCGCGTTGAGCTTGGTGAGGAAGCCGGAGCCGGGGATCTGGTCGGCGAGGCCGGGGGTGGTGGCCTTGATCAGGTCGGCGGCGCCGGGGAAGTACGGCAGCAGGTTGGTGAGGCCATTCAGGGTGGCGCCGTGGTTGTCGGGGGCGAGGCCGACGAGGGCGTTCACCTTGGTGGCTCCGCCGAGGAACTTCAGGTAGTAGCGGGGCATCAGGCCACCCTGGGAGTGACCCACCAGGTCGGCCTTGGCGGCGCCGGTGGCGGCGAGCACCTTGTCCACGAAGGCCGCCAGCTGCTCGGCCGACTTGTCGATGGGGCCGAGGCCGTAGAAGACGGGGACGCCGGTGAGTTGGCCGTAGTCGAGGGAGTAAACGCAGTACCCGCGGTCCTTGAGGTAGGGGGCGAGGGAGAGCCAGTTGTCGACCGAGTTGCCCAGCGTGCCGTGCACCAGGACGACCGGGCGGGGGTGGGCGGCGGAGGGCTTGCAGGAGTAGTCGTTCCAGCCGGAGCTGGGAGCGGTGTCGGCGGCGTGCGCGGTGGCGGCGGGGACGGTGGCGACGGCGGCGGTGAGGAGCAGCGCGGCGAGGGGTCTGAGCGCTCGCTTCCAGGGCAGCATCGTGTGATCTCCTTGCGGCTCAAGGGAGGTGGGGGCCTTACCCTGTGATCCGGATCACGAGGATGCTGTTCACTCGTCAAGTTACGGGCGAGTAGCACACGTGTGAAGTTACGCGTCAGTAAAAACTTCCAGTGATAACCGGAGCGGCACTGGAACACTGACGGACCATCACCAGGCGGGCCGGACCGGTCCCTGGGGAGCAAGGCGCGCCAAACGCTCCGCCAGTGCGCGCACTTCACCCTCGCCCAGCAGGTCGGCCCACGCCTCCACCACCTCGGCCGCCGCCTCCTCGGCCGCCCGGGTGCAGGCCCACCCCCGCTCCGTCAGCACGATCAGCCGGGCCCGCGCGTCCCGCGGATGCGGCCGGCGGTCGGCGTACCCCTTGCGTACGATCTCGTCCACCAGCTGACTCGCGGCCTGCTTGGTCACCCCGAGGTGCACCGCGAGGTCGGTGACGGTGGCCCCCTCCGGCGCGAGCCGCGCGAAGGCGAAGCCGTGGGCGGGCCGCAGATCGGTGAACCCGCGCGCCACGACACCGTCGTTGATGCGTTGCGTGAGGTCACCTGCGACGGCGAGCAGGGCGGCGGACAGGGCCATGGCGTCGGAGTTGTGCACGGAGGCATTGAAACACCCTTGACGCACCGGTCAAGCTGCTTGACCATGTAGTCAAGCAGCTTGACCATATGAACGGAGAACACCACCATGCCCATCGTCCGCGCGGCGCAGGCCACGACCCATGAGATCCACGGCGCCCGCTTCGTCTCGTACGCCACCCCCCTGACCGGCAGCAAGGAGTTGTGCGCCTGGCGCGGGGAGATCCCGGCGGGCACCAGGGCGCCCGCCCACACCGTCAACCGCGAGGAGATCTTCCATCTGCTGGTGGGTGAACTGCTGATCACCCTCGACGGCCGCACCGACCGGATCGGCGCGGGCGACACGGTGATCGTCAACCCCGGCACGACGCTCGCCGTGGAGAACCCGACCGATCACACCGCGCTCTCCTGGGTCACCACCTCCGTCGGCCTGGAGGCGGAGCTGGCCGACGGCACCCGTATCACGCCGCCCTGGGCCAACTGACCCCCGCGGAGCCGGGGTCACGTCCCAGCGCGCCCGGCATCACCGCCCTGGGCCCGAACTTCGCCCGCGCCCGGTCCGCGACCTCCTCGATACGGCGCGCCTTCTCGTCCACGGGATCGAAGGTGAGCTGGTAGGAGGCCTGGCCGGCGGGGGCCAGGCCCTCGGCGCGCAGGGTGAGCGCGCGGACCCGGGCGCGCTGCAGGCCGAGCGCCTCGTACATGCCGTAGGCCACCCTGGTCAGGGCCGCCGAGTGCGCGGTCGGCTCCTTCAGGGTGCGGCTGCGGGTGGTCGAGGACCGGTCGGCGTAGCGCACGGTGAGGGTCAGGGTGCGGCAGATCTTCTCCACCGCGCGCAGCCGGGCGCCGAGCTCCTCGGCGGCCGACAGCAGCGCCCCGCGGTGCCGGCCGGGATCCAGCTCGTCGATCTCGAACGTCCGTTCCGTCGTCAGCGACCGTGAGACGGCGTTCGGCACGACCCGGCCCCGGTCGATGCCGCTCGCCTTCTCGCGCAGCTCGCGGCCGGCCTTCGCGCCGATCAGCCGCTGGAGCGTGGCCAGCGGGGCGCCGGCGACCAGGCCCAGGGTGTCCAGGCCGTACTCGCTCAGGGTGCGGGCGGTCGCCGCACCGACGCCGGGCAGCGCGGACACGGGCCGCTCGGCGAGGAACCCCGCGATGCCGTCCGGATCCTCGGGCACGGCACACGTCACCCCGGCCCGGGCGTCACGCAGCGCCACGCGGGCCAGCATCGGGCCGGGACCGGCGCCGATCACACAGTCGACGCCGTACCGCGCGAGCGCCCGCACCCGGATCACCGAGGCCAGCTCCACCGCGCTGCGCCCGAAGTACCGCTCGGCGCCCCGCAGATCGGCCAGCGCCCCGTCCGGGGGCAGCGCCTCGACGACCGGGGTGAAGTCCTCCAGCAACCCGAGCAGTCCCGGCAGGGCCGCCTCGTACATCGGCGGCAGCTGGAAACGTACGCAGAGGATCGTCATCCCGCACTCCCCGGACTCTGGTGCCACAACTTCCTTCCCACCGCGGGCCCTTCACCCGCGGGGCGCAGATCGGCCCAGGGGTGCATCTCGTACCCCGTGGGCATGCGGATCGTCCGGCCCTCCATCTGGTCACGGGCCGCCGAACCGCCCGGCCCGGGCAGCCCGTCCGACCCCGCGACCCGCGCCCGGGACGGGCCGTCGCCGCCGTCCGCCCCCGAGGCGTTCCCGGCGGTTGCGGACGGTTCGGCCAGCCGGGCCGCGACCCCGTCCAGCCCCTCCTCGCGGCGCACCTCCACCAGCTCGGCGAGGTTCCAGGCGGCGGAACCGACCACGCTCAGGCTGCGCGGGCCGCGCCGTTGCACCACTCCGCGCACCAGCAGCAGCCAGGAGTGGAAGACGGTGTGGGCGCACGCGTCGTGCGAGTCGTCGAAGAAGGCGAGGTCGACCAGGCCCGTGCCGTCGTCCAGCGTGGAGAAGATGACCCGCTTGCCGGAGCGGATCGGCGGGGTCTGGGTGGCCGCCTTGGCCCCCGCGACCAGCACGGCCTCGCCGTGCCGCACCTCGCGCAGCCGGCGCGCGGAGACCACGCCCAGCTCCTTGAGGAACTCCCGGTGGTCGTCCATCAGATTGCGCGAGGCGTCCATGGACAGCACGCCCAGCTCGGCGCTGAGCCGCTCCTCCGGCGTCAGATCCGGCAGCCCCGCCGAGGCGGTCTTGCGCCCGCCCGCCAAGGGCAGTTGACCCCCGCCACCGCCCCGGGCGCCCCGGTGCAGCTCGGTCAGATGCAGTTGCAGATCCCGACGGTTGGCGCCGAACGCATCCAACGCGCCCACCTGAGCGAGCCTTTGCGCCAGGGGCCGGCTCGGCCGGGCCCGTTCCCAGAAGTCCACCAGGGAGGAGTACGGCTGCCCGTCCGCGATCCGGTGCGCCTCGGCCTCGCTGATGCCTTGCACATCGGAGAGGGCGAGCCGCAGCCCCCACACCCTTGATTCAGACACCAGTTCGATCCGATGGGCGACCCCGGACACATTCACGTCCAACGGCAGGATCGGCACCCCGCGCCGCCGCGCGTCGGCCAGCAGCAGCCGCTTCGGATACATCCCGGGATCATGCGTGAGCAGCCCGGCGTAGAAAGCGGCCGGATGATGGGCCTTCAGCCAGGCCGACTGGTACGTCGGCACGGCGAAGGCGACCGCGTGCGCCTTGCAGAACCCGTAGGACCCGAAGGCCTCCACGATCTCCCAGGTCCGCTGGATCGTTTCCGCGCCGTATCCCCGAGCCGCGGCCTGCTGCGCGAACCACACCTTGATCCGCCCCTGCGACTCCGGGTCGGACAGCCCGCGCCGCACCCGGTCGGCCTCGCCCCGCCCGCACCCGGTCATGACGGCGACGATGTCGATGACCTGCTCGTGGAAGACGACAACGCCGTACGTGCCCTTCAGCGCCTCCTCCAGATCCGGGTGCGGACAGCGCACCGGAGCCCGCCCGTGCCGCGCCTCGATGAACGGCCGCACCATGTCGGCGGCGACGGGACCGGGCCGGAACAGCGAGATGTCGACGACCAGATCGTGAAAGGTGCTCGGCTGCAGCCGCCCCACCAGATCCCGCTGACCGGGCGACTCGATCTGGAAGCAGCCCAGCGTCTCGGTCGAGCGGATCAACCGGTACGTCTCCGGATCCCCCGGCGGCACCGCGTCCAGGTCGATCCGCTCCCCCGTCACCCGCTCCACCTCGGCGACCGCGTGCGCCATGGACGACTGCATCCGCACGCCCAGCACATCGAGCTTGAGCAGCCCCAGGTCCTCCACGTCCTCCTTGTCGAACTGCGACATGGGCAGCCCCTCACCGCTGGTGGGCACCACCGGCGTACGGGCGAGCAGCGAGGCGTCGGAGAGCAGCACACCGCACGGATGCATGGCGACCCCGCGCGGCAGGGCGTCGAGCCCCTCGACCAGCTCCCACAGCCTGCCGTACCGCTCCTTCTCCGCCGCGAGCCGCTTCAGTTCGGGCAGCTCCTCCAGCGCGGCCCGCGCGTCCCGGGCCCGGATGTGCGGAAAGGACTTGGCCACCCGGTCGATCTCGGCCGGATCCATGGACAGGGCGGCACCCACGTCCCGAATGGCATGCCGCACCCGGTAGGTCTCCGGCATGGACACGGTAGCGACCCGCTCGGTGCCGAACCGGTCGATGATCGCCCGGTAGACCTCCAGCCGCCGCGCGGACTCCACGTCGATGTCGATGTCCGGCAGCACGACGCGCTCCTTGGACAGGAAGCGCTCCATCAGCAGCCCGTGCTCGACCGGGTCGGCGTGCGCGATCCCCAGAAGATGATTGACGAGGGAGCCCGCGCCGGAACCGCGAGCGGCCACCCGGATGCCCATCGCCCGCACATCGTCGACGACCTGGGCGACCGTCAGGAAGTAGGAGGCGAACCCGTGGTGGCCGATGATGTCCAGCTCGTGGTGCATCCGCTCCCAGTACGCACGCCTCCCGTCGTACCCGAGCCGCACCATCCCCGCCACCGCCCGCGAGGCGAGCGCCCGCTGGGCGGTGCGCAGGCCGGCGCCGACGAGATGCGCCTCGGGAAAGTGAACGGTCCCCATCCCCAGATCGCCCTCGGGATCGACCCGGCACTCCTCGGCCGTGGCCCGGGTCTGCTCCAGCAGCCGACGGGCGGTGTCCCGCCGGTACCCGGCAGCCTCCACGACCCGCTCGGCGACCCCCGCCATCGCCCGTGCGTCCTTCAGCCAGGCCTCCCCGGAGTCCAGCTCTCCGCGCGGGTCGACCGGAACCAGCCGCCGGGCGGCATCCAGCACATCGGCGACCGGCCCCTGCCCGGGATCGGCATACCGGGCGGCGTTGCTGAGCACCGGCCGCACCCCCTGCTCGGCGGCGAACCCGAGGGTGCGGGCGGCCAGCCGCAGGGAGCCCGGGCCCGTACCCGTACGGCCGTGGCACACGGCCTCCAGCCGCAACGCGTCCCCATACACCTCACGCCAGGGGACGAGCAGCTCGGCGGCCCGGTCGGGACGCCCCGCGGCAAGGGCGCGGCCCACCTCGGAGCCGGGGCCGAGCAGCACGGTCAGGCCGTCGCCGTGATTGGCGGGCCAGGGCAGCAGGGGCACCCCCTCGTCCGCATGCGCCGCCGTGACGATCCGGCACAGATCGGCCCATCCCTGGGCTCCGTCCCTGGCGAGAAAGGTCACACGAGGAGCCGACTCGTCCACGAAGGCCCCGCCTCGCACCGGCACCTTCCGCCTCTTCGGGGCCCCCGCCCGCCGTGCGGCCCCGGCCTCGGCCACCGCCAGACCCACCCCGAAGACCGGCCGCACCCCCACCGCGGCGCAGGCCTTGGCGAAGCGCACCGCGCCGGCGACGGTGTCACGATCGGTGAGGGCGAGGGCGTCCATCCCCCGCTCGGAGGCACGCTCCGCCAGCCGCTCCGGATGGGACGCCCCGTATCTCAGGGAGAACCCGGAGACGGTGTGCAGATGCGCGAAGTCCGGCACGCGCACCTCCCGCACTCGTGAGCCCCGAACGGCTCTCGAACATCAGTTCCCTACTTCCACCCCCACCATACCCCCATTCTCGAACATGCGTACGACATCCGAGGGAGCGCCTCCCACCTGCGCAAACACCCGTCCGCCAGGCCCCGGCGCATGACACAGACACGACATTCGTACGAACCGCGGAGTCCCGCCCCCAGGCACCACCCGGGGACGGGACTCCCTGCACACACCCGGAGGCGTCAGCCGATCTTCGCCCCCGTGGCGGACAGCGCGGCGGTCACCGGCTGGAAGAACGTCTCCCCACCGGAGGTGCAGTCGCCGCTGCCACCGGACGTCAGCCCGATGGCGTTGCTCCCCGAGAACAGCGACCCGCCACTGTCACCGGGCTCGGCGCACACATCGGTCTGGATGAGACCGCCGACGGTGCCCTCCTGGTAGTTCACCGTGGCGTTCAGTCCGGTGACCGTGCCGTCGTGCACATGGGTCGTCGACCCGCTGCGGGTCACCTTCATCCCCACCGTCGCCTCGGCGGCACCGGTGATCTTCTGAGTCGACCCGTTGTAGAGGTCGACCTCGCTCGGGTGGTCCGCCTGCGCCGTGTATTTGACCAACCCGAAGTCGGTCCCCGGGAAGTGGGACTGCGCGTTCTGCCCGATCTCCTTGCCGGCGGCGTCCGACCAGGTGGAGATGGCCGCCGTGCAGTGCCCGGCGGTCAGGAAGTACGGCTGCCCGTCCTTGACCACGTTGAACCCGAGCGAACAGCGCCCACCGGACCCGCCGATCGCGTCGCCACCGGCGATGAAGGGCTTGAACTCCCCCTTCGACCGCCTCAGTTCGGCCTTGCCGCCGAGCCCGTCAACCACCTTGCTCAGCTTGGCCCACTTCGCGCCGGACACCGTCTTGTCGGCGGTGACGACGACCTTGTCGCTGACCGGGTCGGTCGCCCACGACGTCCCCGCAATGCTCGCGTCCTTCTTCAGCGTCGTCCGCGCGCCGTCGAGTGCGGCGAGCGAGTTGGTAACGAGTCTCGCCCTGGCCCCGGCCGCCTCGACGGTTTTCACGGCACCCTCGTCGAGCACGTTGACGACGAGGCTCTTGGCCTGGGCGTCGTAGTAACCGCCGGCGGCGTCGGTGCCCAGACTCTTCAGCAGCGTCGAGGCGAGGTTTCCGGCCGCGGGAGCGGACAGAATCCTCGGCTCCGGAGCCGGCTTCGCAGGCTCGCTGGCGTTCGCATTCTGCAAGGTGACACCTGCGGCGACCAGCGCGGCGACGCCCGCGCCGGCCACGGCGGCCCGCCGCCCGGATATGCGTCGGTGCTTCAACTCACGTCCTCCTGTGGGGGAATGGCCCACGAGCTGTGGGGGCTCGACGGGCCGGAAGGCTGGTTGACGGGCGCCCACTCTTCCGAAAGACGCAGGGAGCACACAAGGTTGACTTCAGGACGCGCGGAGAGAGGGCTTGCGCACCCCTCGCGGACGTGATGGACACGGTCACGCCACGCCGTTCGCACTGCAAACACCACCTGCAAGTGCCCTGCAGCGGAACGTCACGACAGCGCATGGCCTGTTCTCGACCTCACCGGGAAGGTCCCCCGCCGCACAGGGAAAAGCCCCCGCACACCGAACGGCATGCGGGGGCCCACCGGATATGAAGCCCGTCCGTCAGGGCAGCGTGACCCCGTAGTAGCTCAGCGCCTCGGTCACCGGCTGGAAGAACGTCGTGCCACCGGAGGTGCAGTCACCGCTGCCCCCGGAGGTCAGCCCGTAGGCCACGGTGCCAGCGTACAGCGGACCACCGCTGTCGCCGCCCTCGGCGCACACCGTGGTCTGGATCAGCCCGTAGACGATCTCACCGCTGCCGTAGTTCACGGTGGCGTTCAGCGCGGTGACCCGCCCGCTGTGGGTACCGGTGGTGGAACCACGCCGGTACACGGTCTGCCCCACCGAGGGCGTCGCGGCGCTGGTGATGGACTGACTGCCCACCGCGCTCGGATGCGAGACCGAGGAGTTGGTGTAGCGCACCAGGGCGAAGTCGTTGCCCGGGAAGCTGTAGCCGACGTTGCTGCCGAGCACCGTGCTGTGACTGGAGTTGCTGTACCAGGTCGAGGCCACCTGGCCGCAGTGACCGGCGGTCAGGAAGTAGTACGTGCCGCCGCTGTGCACGTTGAAGCCGAGCGAGCAGCGGTACTGGCCGCCGTAGATGGCGTCGCCTCCGCTGATCAGCTTGTTGAACTTGCCGGGGGTGTGCTTGATGGTGAGCGCGTCCGCCTCGGCGCCGGCCTGCCGCTTGATCTTGGCGATGTCGGCCTTGGACACCGTGCTGTCGACGGTGACGACGACGCGGTCGGACTTGCTGTCCACCGCCCAGGCCGTACCGGGTACGTCGGCCTGGAGGACGGCGTGGTCGGCCTTGCCGAGCTGGGCGGCGCTGAACGCGTGGTTGTCGCTGGCGTTCGCTGTGGGGGCGGCGAACGCGGCCGCGGCCAGCAGGCCGGTGGCCACGGCGATCAGCCGGGTACGTCTCGCGGTGCCGTTGCGGGAAGTGGTGCGCTTGATCCTCACTTTTCGTTCCCTCCCAGGGGAAGTCGGGGGCCCGCGTGGGGGTCGGGGCCCGTGAGTCGCAGCCAGGGGGGCGGCGGCCGGATTCCGAACATGCATGCCCCCTGACAAGCGCTGAGGGGGAGTATTCGGCCGAACGGCCGGTCGCCACAAGGGTGCCTTTCGGCCGTTGGGCTTTAAACCACCTTTACGCGGAAGTCCCTGACACCGGTTCGGCGGACGGGCGGCGCGGCCCGCCGGCGCCGGCTCGGCGCACGTTCGCCGGCCTCGATCGCCACGTCGAGCGTGTTGCCGGGCGGTGGGAACGGACAGCGGAAGCGGCCGGCGAAGGCGCACACAGGGAACTGGGCGCGAGTTGAAGTCGACGGTCGTACGCCCGTCGGCGTCCGGCGCGGCCGGACGGAGGAAGCGGAACCGGTAGCTGGTGCTGCCGGCGAACACCGCCCACAGCAGCCCGTCGCCCCGCTGAGCGATCCGCACGGTGCGCTGGTCGCCGTACGGCGTGAAAGGCCCCGGCACCGACCAACGGCGGTCCTGCGCAGTGGCGTCGATGCCCGGAAGGCTGGGGCGGCCCCGGATTCGGGGGCGTAGATCCGCACGCCCCGCACACGCCCACGCACCAGCACGACCAGCCGCTTGTCCCCGAGCGCGACCCGCGCCTCGGCCTGCGGCCCCTGGTCGGCGGCGAGCCTGACCTCACCCGCGAAGGGGCGGCCGTCCGCGCTCGGACCGTCGGCCTCGGCGGCGGTGAGCACCACGCCCTCCCCATCGGCAACCCAAGTCCCGGGAATGTCCGGAAGTCTGCCCTCCGGACGGTCCTCGGCCCAGTGCGCGGCGGTCAGCGCGAGCGGCCCGTACGGCGCCGGGATCCTCGCGGCACGCTGCTCGCGCCACTGCACCTGGAGGCCGATGCCCTCGAGGACGTCGAGCGGGCCGAAGCTGCTGTGCACCGGCACGGATGCCGGCCATGGCGCTCATCGCGTGGGTTCCTTCAGAGGTGAACCGCTGAGGAACGCCAGCGCCGCCCGGGCGGTGGCGTCGTTCTGCCGGAAGGCCGCCCCGCCGGTGCGCGGCCGGGTGAAGGCGCCGGGGGTGCGGGCGTCGGTGTACGGGCCGAGCGCGAACCGCCGGGGATGCGGCCGCCCTCCGCCGTCGAGGATCCGGCCGTCGCCGGGATCGACCCGGAGCAGTCCGTCGGGGGTCTCGGCGGCGCCGTCGGCGTGCAGTTCGCGCAGCAGGCTGTCGCGGGCCCGCCCGACGGTGGGCGTGGGCAGCCGGGCCTCGACCAGTACGCGGGCCTGGACGGAGAAGCCCGGCACGGTGGGGCTCGTCGCCCGGAACAGCCCGTCCTCGGCGGTGACCGTCATGTCCGCGCCGACGAACCTGAGCAGGCCGGCCCGGGACAGCGCGAGCATCTGCCGCAGCCGGGGGCCGGGCGGCCCGGACGCCAGGAAGCTGAAGAACCCGTGCCACCAGGGGCCGATGTCTCCCAACCGCGCCAGCTGCCCGTAGACGGAGAGCAGCCCGAGGAAGACGCCGAGGTCGGCGCTGTGGGAGGGGTCGTGACGGCGGGCCAGATCGGCCTCGACGTACCCCCGCAGGCCCTCCTGGAAGTCCTCGTGCGAGGCGTACCGGACCGTGTCGAGCGGGTGGTCGAGCGCGGCGAGGTCGAGGCGGTCGGCCGGGTCGGGTACGGCGGCGGCGACGAGCGCCCGGGTCTCGGCGATGTCGCCGGCGGCCGCGTACTTCTCCTCGAAGTCGGCCCAGGCCATCGCCGTACGTTCGGCGTGGGCGGTGAAGAGCCGGTGGTAGTGGGCGAAGCCCAGCTCCTTCTCCACCAGCGGCCATACGTCGCGCCGGAAGTCGAAGCCCTCCGGTCTTCCCGACAGGGCCTCGATCTCGGCCGGCCCGAGGAAGCGGGGCAGCACGGGCCGGTCGCCGGTCCAGTCGTAACCGATCTTGGAGTGGTACGGCACTCCGCGCCGGGAGCCGACGTACAGCACCGGCTCGCGGCCCGAGGGCACGTAGGTGTCGCCCTCGTACCGCCCGCCGCGTCCCTCGGTGAGCAGCACCATCAGGTCGACGAAGGCCAGCCCGAAGCCCCGCACGAGGACGGGTTCGCCCGGTCCCAGCGGGGACAGGTCGCTGTCGGCGGTGAAGTCGGGCGGCAGGTGCACCAGGCCGTGCTCGCGGGCGTATGCGCCCAGTTCGGCCTGTTCGGCGTCCGGTTCGGCATCCAGATGACCGATCGCGAGGATCACCAGGTCGGCGAGGAGGGGGCGCGGACCGCCCTCCAGCCACACCCGCTGCCGGCCCTCGCGCGGGCCGCTGATCCGCAGGGCGCGCCGGGGATGGTGGTGGACGGTGACGCCGGGCGGCAGGCCGGCCAGGGTCCGCTCGTACACCCAGCGCAGATAGCCGCCCTGCAGCTGCCGGCCGGCGAAGGTGGCGCCGTCCAGTCCGGCCCACTCGTGCAGGGTGGGGCCCTCGCGTACCGGACCGTCCATGGGCACGGTGTCGTCGGTGAACATGGTGACGTCCTGGGCGTGCGAGTTCATCCACAGCAGCGGTGACTGCTCCTGGCGCCAGATGCGGCCGCCGCCCGGCGGATGCGGGTCGACCAGATGGATGTCGAGGCCCCGGCCGGTGCACAGTTCGGGTGCGTTGGCCGCGATGCGCTCCAGAAGGCCGGTTCCCCGCGGCCCGGCTCCGACGATCACCAGCTGTGGCCTCATCGGGAGTGCCCCGTGCCGCGGGCGTGGTGCTTCTCGACGAGGTGCCGGCCGAAGCCGAGCAGCGGGGTGAGGACGGCGCACCAGACGGTCGCGACCGTCAGCAGCGGGATGACCTTGCAGGTGCGGTGGCAGACCAACCCGGCGGGGAACAACGGGTGGTCGACGGCGATCAGGCTGACGGTCGAGGTGCCCTTGAGGGGGCCGATGAGCAGGGCCCGGGCGAGGGTGTCCGATGACATGGGAAGGCTCCGTGACGCGATGAAGTCGCCAGAACGGGTGGTGCCTTCACACGGACACGCCGGACGGCGCGCCCACGGCCGAGCCCCTCAGCAGGGCCGTCGTCCGAGAGTACGCGGGCGTTTCGGTGCACTGTCAAGGCTGTCCGAACTCTGAACCGTACGTCTCACGCCAGTTGACGCGGAATCGGATGCCTGTTCCACTTGGCCCATGAAACCGCAGCAGTGGCTGGTCACGCGCTCCCACATCGACTTCGGTCGCGTGTGGTCCTCTTCCTGTTGAGCTGACCCCCTGCATGCGCCCGCCCTCGGGGCGGGGCGCACTCTCGTTCTCCTCGCCTTCACACGCGCACCCCTCCCCCTCCCCTCGCGCTCTGCCCCTTTCTGCTCGCAGAAGACGGACTCACAGAAGACGGACTCACAGAAGACAGAACGGCAGGGTCACAGCCCGCAGTCACAGCAGGAGCAGCATTCACAGCACTCGCAGCACTCCAAGGCCTCGCAGCACGACCAGTCGCAGTCGCAGGTGGCGCAGCAGCCCTCGCGCTTCTTCCGCGACCAGGGACCCTCGAACTCGTCGGCGCAGCACACCTTGCAGGTGCAGCACAGGCCCAGGGCCGCCGCGCAACCGGCCCAGAAGCCCCGCCCGCCCGGGCGCGGCGGCTGCCCGTCGAAGGGGTTGCCGTACGGGTGGCCGGGCGCCTTCGGTGCGTGATGACCCGGCGGCGGCCCGAAGGAGGCCTCCGGCGCGTGACCGCACGCGTTCGTGCCGAACGCCCGGTCCACCGACCGCCGCAGCTCGTGCGCGAGCAGCAGATGGATCAGCCTGCCGTCGGCGAACTCCGCCTCCCGCACGGCGAGTCTGATGCCGTGCAGGGCGTCGTCGGCGAGCCGGCGAGCCTCGGCACGGGAGGTGCCGGTGGCGGTGAGCGGGTTCCAGGCGCCAAACCGGGCGTCGGTCTCCTGGTCCTCCACGGCGTCCAGCAGGTGCGCGAGCCGGCCGAAGAGCCGGCCGGCCTCCGCGAGCGGCCGTGCGTTGCGGGGCCGTCCGGCCAGCGTCGCGGTGTGGGCGAAGGCGGCGGCGGTCGCCGTCTCGGTCGGCTCGGTGACCGTCAGGATCGGTGTGCCGTACCCGGCGAGACGCTCCAGACCCAGCTGCCGGTCGACGGCCTCGACGAGCACACCGGTGTCGAAGCCGACCGCTGCGCCGCTGTGGGCACCGGCCGCGCCCCAGCTCGCGGCCACCCGGCGGGCGGCGGCCGCCATGGGCCTGCGGGCCAGCAGCCCGTCCCCGTCGGCGACATGGTCGCGCACCTTCGCCGAGGCGAGCACCAGTGAGACGGCGGCGGCGAGCCGTGCGCCCTCGCCCCGGGCGACGGACTGGGTGCGCATGCCGCGCAGCGCGCACGGTCCGGCCGTACGGCGGCCCTCGGGGACCCGTCCGGCCTGAGCCTCCGTCAGAACCGATATGAGAAGTCCGTCATAATTCGTTACGATGCGCGCGAGCTGGCCGTGATCGCGGCGCAGGGCGAGACAGAGCCCGCACAGATGCGCCATCCATTCGGCCTTGAGGCTCTCGCCGAGCCTATGAGAGCACGGTCTGACGATTCCGAACACGACGATCCCCCGTGGTGTGGTACGACGTTGACGTTCACCCGTACGCACCGATGATCACCCATCTGCCGCCGACGATCATATTTCACGCTCAGTCAGCAGCCGTTTGAGTCCGGTCCCTTGTGGCACAAGGACTCTCGACGGATCGGCTCTGCACCAGTACCGTCACAAACCCCCCGCGCGGCGTCTATCCACTTGGCACGCCGTCCGCATCATGGATGACCATAGGGGTGCGGAAAGCAAGAATGACCGCAGTGAGAGGAGGCGTCCATGGGATCGGTACGCAAGGCGAGTGCGTGGCTCGGCCTCGTCGACGACAACGATGACGAGCGTTACTACGACGACGAGTACTCCGAGGGCACCGAATCCGGGTCCGGGGACGCCTGGGTCACGGACCCCCGGGTGAAGGTGGCCACGGACACGGCCGAGGAGAAGGGCCACCGGATCGGCACGGTCACCCCGGACAGCTTCCGGGACGCCCGCGCCATCGGCGAGCTGTTCCGGGACGGCGTCCCGGTCATCATGAACCTCACGGCCATGGAGCCCGCCGACGCCAAGCGCGTGGTGGACTTCGCGGCGGGGCTCATCTTCGGGCTGCGCGGTTCGATCGACCGTGTGTCGAACCGGGTGTTCCTGCTGACGCCGGCCGACACGGAGATCATCAGCGGCGAGGCGTCCGCCCACCGCGAGGACGGCTTCTTCAACCAGAGCTGAGGCAGGGCCACTCATCGGCCCTGCCTCCCCGAGAAGCTCACCGGAAGGCGTCGAGCCCGGTGAGCGCCTTGCCCAGCACGAGCTGGTGCATCTCTACGGTGCCCTCGTAGGTGAGCACCGACTCCAGGTTGGTCGCGTGCCGCATCACGGGGTATTCGAGGGAGATCCCGTTGGCACCGAGGATCGTCCGCGCCGTACGGCAGATCTCGATGGCCTCGCGGACGTTGTTGAGCTTGCCGAAGCTGACCTGCTCGGGGCGCAGGCGGCCGGCGTCCATCCGCCGCCCCAGATGGTGGGCGAGCAGGATCCCCTTGTGCAGTTCGACCGCCATGTCGGCGAGTTTGGCCTGGGTGAGCTGGAAGCCGCCGATGGGCCGCCCGAACTGCTCCCGGGTCCGCGCGTAGTCCAGAGCCGCCTCGAAGCTGCTGCGCGCCGCACCCATCGCACCCCAGACGATGCCGTAGCGGGCGTGGGACAGACAGCTGAGCGGGCCGCGCAGCCCGGTGCCCTCCGGGAGTACGGCATCTGCGGGCAGCCGTACGTCGTCCATGACCAGTTCGCTGGTGACGGAGGCGCGCAAGGACCACTTGTGCTTGATCTCGGGCGCCGAGAAGCCGGGTGCGTCGGTGGGCACGACGAAGCCGCGGATGCCCTCCTCGGTCTGCGCCCAGACGACGGCCACGCCGGCGACCGACCCGTTGGTGATCCACATCTTGCGGCCGGTGAGGACCCAGTCGTCGCCGTCGCGCTTGGCGCGGGTGCGCATGGAGGCGGGGTCGGAGCCGTGGTCGGGCTCGGTCAGCCCGAAGCAGCCGATCACCTCGCCGGCCGCCATGCGCGGCAGCCACTGCCGCTTCTGTTCCTCGCTGCCGAACCGGTGGATCGCGTACATGGCGAGCGAGCCCTGCACGGAGACGAGGGACCGGATCCCGGAGTCGGCGGCCTCGAGCTCCAGACAGGCGAGCCCGTACTGCACGGCACTGGCCCCCGCGCATCCGTAGCCGCTGAGCGACATCCCGAGGGCGCCGATCCCGCCGAGCTCCTTGGCGAGTTCACGGATGCCGGGCAGTTCCCCCTTCTCGTACCACTCCGCGACATGCGGCAGCACGCGGTCCGCCGCCCAGGCCCGCACGGTGTCCCGCACGGCCAGGTCTTCCGGCTCCAGCAGGTCGTCGATCCCGAGCGGGTCGGCGGGATCGAAGGGGGGCAACTTCGAGGACGCGGACATGGGGAACCCTCCGGCACGCAAGAAAACTAGCACCGCTAGTCACATGGTGCTGCCGACGTTACGGCGACGGCGTCCGCACGTCCAGTGCGTCAGGCCGAGACGCGGGACTCCACCCCTTTCACTTCCCGTGGCACGGGTTCCGTCTCCCTGGGCGCGGGTGCCTCTTCCCTCGGTGCGGGCAGCTCCATCGCCGCCGGGGACTCCGCGCAGTTCATCACCCGCGGCAGCCGCAGCGCCATCACCGCGCCCAGCACCAGCAGCCCCACGCTCACCAGGAGCGTCACATGCAGTCCGTGCACGAAGGAGTCCCGCGCGGCCCGGCGCAGCGCCGCCCCGACCGGACCGCCCAGCCGGCCGGCGACCTCGTAGGCCTCGCCGAGCGAATGGCCCGCCGCGTCCGAGGCGTGCTGCGGGACACCCGGCACCGAGCGCAGACCGGGAGCGTAGGCGGCGTTCATCACACTGCCCAGCAGCGCGATGCCGATGCCGGCGCCGAGCTGGTACGACGTCTCGCCGATCGCCGCCGCGCAGCCCGCCTGGTCCGAAGGGGCCTCGCTGAGCATCGACTCGTATGCCCCGAAGAGCGTGGTCTCCAGGCCGAAACCGAGCAGCACGAAACCGGACAGCAGCAGCGGTGCGTTGTCGGTGCCGCCCATCGCGGTGAGCGCCAGGACCGCGGCCGCGGTGAGGCAGAAGCCGAAGCACACCATCCGGCGCGGCCCGAAGCGGCGCAGCATCCGTGCGCCCGCCAGGCCCGCCGCCATCGCCGCGACGGTCAGCGGCAGCAGCCTGAGGCCGGTCTGCAGCGGCGAGAGCCCGAGCACCAGTTGCAGGTACTGGGCGGCGATCAGCTCCAGGCCGACGAGCGCGAGCATCGCCAGCACGATGCAGCCCACCGAGGTGCTGAACGCGGGCCGGCGGAACATCCGCAGGTCCACCAGGGGGTGCGGGTGGCGACGCTGTCGCCGTACGAAGAAGAAGAGGAGGACCGCGCCGGCCGGCAGCGGAAGCAGGGTGAGAGGACTCGCCGGCGCCTCGCCGCCGCCCAGCCGCTGCACACCGAGGACGACACCGAAGAGACCCCCGGCAGCCATCAGGGCGCCGCCGACGTCCCAGGGGCCGCCCCGCCCGCCGCGGGACTCGGGCAGCAGGAGCCGCCCCACCGGCAGGCTGACCAGCATCAGCGGAATGTTGACGAGGAAGACCGCGCCCCACCAGAAGTGCTCCAGCAGGAACCCGCCCAGCAGCGGGCCGACGGCCGCGCCGACGGCCGCCACCGCGCTCCAGATGCCGATGGCGAGCGCGCGTTCGCGCCGGTCCGGGAAGACCTGACGCAGGATCGACAGGGTCGCCGGCATGATCATGGCGCCGCCGACGCCGAGCAGCGCACGGGCGAGGATCAGCATCTCGGCCGTCTGCGCCAGGGCGGCCACGCCGGAGGCGACACCGAACAGGGCGTAGCCGAGCAGCAGGACGCGTCTGCGGCCGATCCGGTCGCCGAGGCTCCCGAAGAGGATCAGCAGCGAGGCGCAGACCAGGGGGTAGACGTCGACGATCCAGAGCAGTTGCACGGCGCCGGGCTTGAGGTCCGCGGTGACGGCGGGGACCGCCACGTGCAGCACGGTCGCGTCGAGGGCGACGAGCAGCAGACTGATGCAGAGGACGACGAGGACGACCCAGCGGTTGGCACCGGCCCCGGCCGCCCGACGGCGCGGCCGAACGGCAGCCGTGGTCGTCCCGGACATGCACGTACCTCCCAGATGTGCCTCGCGCGGGGCGGACCGACGGGGCGGGGACTCCCTGTCGTACGGCCGGAGCGGAGCGGTGTCTGCGGCCTGCGCAAACCCACGCGGGTGACTCGTCAGCGTACGCGAGTTCGCCACGGGGTCACGTGGCGGACCTCTCACACGCCTGACGGAATTCATGTGGCGTACACCATGCCCTTCACCCTTGACCACGCCCCGGGGGACGGTCCGGTTCCCCCGTCCGTCGATAATCGAGTCCGTGACCGATCTTGCAACGCGCCCGGCGCCACCCCGCGCCCCTCTTCTGCGCCGGGCGGCCCCGGCCCTCCTGGGCTGCGCGGCGGTCCGCGCCCTGGGGCTGGCCGTGCTGGCGGTGTGGAGCGCCGCGCGCGGCAAGAGCGCGTACACCTTGCTGACCGCGCGCTGGGACTCGCTCTGGTACACGCGGGTCGCCGATCTGGGGTACGGCTACGAGGTGCGGCTGCCGAACGGCGACGTGCACTCCAACCTGGCGTTCTTTCCGCTGCTGCCATGGCTGGAACGGCTGCTGCACGCGGTCCTGCCACTGTCGTACGCGGACGCCGGTTTCGCCGTCAGCCTGCTCGCGTCGCTCGCCGCGGCGTGCGGGATCTTCGCGGTCGCCGACCGGGTGTACGGCCCTCGGGTGGGGGTCTGCGCCGCGCTGCTGTGGGCGGTGCTGCCGGTCGGGGTCGTGCAGTGGATGGCGTACAGCGAATCGCTGTTCACGGCGCTGGCGGCCTGGTCGCTGTACGCGCTGCTGACCGGCCGCTGGATCACCGCGGGCACACTGGCCGCGCTGGCGGGGCTGACCCGGCCGGTGGGCGCGGCGGTGGTCGCCGCGGTGTGGGTGGCGGGCGTACTGTCGTTCGCCCGAGACCGGCATGCGGTGCGTACGCCCGGCGCGCGCAACCGAAAACACACTCCGGCGCCTGCGCCAGGCGCCTCAGACGCAACATACGCCCCGGCGCACACACCTGGCGCACAAGTATCTTCGGGTACCTCTCAAGTCACTCCAACCACGGGCGACACAAAGGGCAATGACGTCCCCACTGCCCCGCCGGCCTCCGTAGGGCGACGCGCGCTCGGCATGGCGATCGCCCCGCTCGGAGCCGCCGGTTACGTGCTGTGGGTCGGGCAGCGGACCGGGAAGGGCCCGCTCGGCTACCTCGACGTTCAGGCCGGATGGCGCAACGGGTTCGACGGCGGCTATGCGTTCGCCCGCTTCGTGGCCGACAAGTTCACGTCATTTCCGTCCGCGCTCGCCGGTGCCGGACTGATCGTCGGGGTCGCCCTGCTGCTGTGGCTGTACGCGGCCGGCGTCCGCCGGCGCCAGCCCGTGGAACTGCTGGTGTACACGGGTGTCGTCCTGGCACTCGCCCTGTGCGCGTCAAGCTACTTCGGCTCCAAACCGCGACTGCTCATACCCGCCTTTCCGCTGCTGCTGCCGCTCGCCTGCGCCCTCGCCCGGCTCCGCACGTCCCGATCGGCGCTGGTCACGGCCGTGTTGGCGGCCGCCGCGGCGGTCTACGGCGCGTTCTGGCTCAACGGCTCCGGTCCCCCGTGATCGACTTCACCGGCCGATGACGCCCGGGAGAATTCCGCCCCAGGACCGGGTTAACGCATTCATAAGCACCACATAAACAACACCCGGCATGATCAATGAAATTGGCGGGACGTGATGTCGCGGGATTGCGGAATGCCTTGAATTCGAGCTGCGCTTGAGAGGTTTCCCACATCACATCGTCATCACAAACCCGCTGTTTCGACCGGGAACAGAGCTCACTCGCTGTAACGTCGTTTGGGTGCGTACCGAACGAAACCTCACCCGGCGTCTGGACCGGGTGTTCGCCAGACTCGACCGTGAGCCGGAACGACCGGCCCACATCGATGTGCCGAGGATGAGCCGGCACCGGGTCGTTCTGTTCACGGCGACCCTGGCTTTCTACCTGGCGATCGTGTGGGCCGTGGTGATCACGTCCTGGCTGGTCCGGCTCGACTGGCAGGTCATGTTCTTCCGGCCGTACCAGCAGTGGCCGCAGATCCACGCCTTCCTCGACTACTACGTGGTCCTCGGCCAGCGCGGTCCCACCGCGGTGATGGTCGCGGCGTGGCTCGGCTGGCGCTCCTGGCGGCAGCACACGCTCCGCCCGCTGCTCACGCTGGCCACCTCCCTGCTGCTGCTGAACATCACGGTCGGCGCCGCCAAGTACGGCATGGGGCGCCTCGGTCCGCACTACGCGACCGTGATCGGCTCGAACGAGATGATGCGGGGCGGCGATATATTTCCCAGCGGCCACACCGCCAACGCGGTCGTGACCTGGGGAATCCTGGCCTATCTCGCCTCCACCCCGAGAGCGCGCCGCTGGCTGTCGGCGCTGTCCGCGATCACGTCGCTCGGCGTCGGTCTCACCACCGTCTACCTCGGTACGCACTGGCTGAGCGACGTGCTGCTGGGCTGGGCCGCGGGCCTGCTGATCCTGCTGGCCCTGCCGTGGTTCGAGCCGCTGATCGCGAAGGCCGAGACCGCACTGTTCGATCTGCGCGACCGCCGGCGGGCCCGCCGCGGCCGCCCCGTCGCCGAGCCGGCCGTGCCGGTCATGCCGGTGGTGCTCATGCCGCGCGGCACGGCGGCCGAGCAACCGGCCCCGGCACGCGAGCCGGTCGCCTCGACCCGCACCTCCAGAGGGCTGGTCCATCTGGCCCCCGGACCGCACACGGCCCGTTCGGAACGCACCCCGGTCACCCCGGCGGGCAGCCGCCGCCCGCCCCACGCCGACCGCCTTCCACGCGGCACCTCCCAGCCGGCCCGCCCCTTGACGGGCGGCTGACTGACGGCAGCGACGACAGCGGGGCCCGGTACGCACAGCCGCCCCGCGCCTACGGGCGATGGCCCCGCTTCCCCCCGGGGGGGAGCCGGGGCCGCGCCCCGGAGCGGGGCGGGGCGCCGCGCGGCCCGGCCCCGCGGCGGGGGGCAG
>NZ_JBEYYJ010000034.1:0-64868 GCF_040645475.1 Streptomyces sp. NPDC046759
GTCACCAACGTCGAGGCGTCGATGTCCTCGCCGTCCTCGCTGCTGCACTGGACGCGGCGCATGATCGAGATCCGCAAGCAGAATCCCGCCTTCGGACTGGGGTCCTACAACGAACTGCTGTCCTCCAACCCGGCGGTACTCGCCTTCCTGCGGGAGTACGAGGACGACCTCGTGCTCTGCGTGCACAACTTCTCCCGCTTCGCGCAGCCGACGGAGCTGGACCTGAGCCGGTTCGGCGGGCGGCACCCGGTCGAGCTGTTCGGCGGGGTCCGCTTCCCGGCGATCGGCGAGCTGCCGTACCTGCTCACCCTGGCGGGGCACGGCTTCTACTGGTTCCGGTTGCGCCGGGACCCGGTCTAGGTACCGCCTCGGTCCGGCCGGGTGGGGCGGTGGGGCGTTTCCATCGCCCCACCCGGGGCACGCAGAAATGACACCCCCTCGCGCTCCGGGGAAAGGACGTGACGCCCCATGGCGGAAACGGTCACCTCATCCGGCACCACCTCGCTGCTCGCCTCCCTGGATCCTTTGTTGCGCGAGTGGCTGCCGAGGCAGCGCTGGTTCGCCGGCAAGGGACGCCCGGTCACCGGGTTCACGCCGGTGGCCGTCACCGAACTGCTGCCGCCGGACGGGCGGCTGGGCCTGTACCACCTCCTGCTGCGCGTCCACCAGCCGTCCGCCCTGGGCGCCGAGCCCCATCCGGGCGACTGCTACCAGCTCCTCATAGGCGTGCGCGAGGCGCTGCCGCCCCGCCTGGCGCCCGCGCTCATCGGACACGTGGAGGGGGGCCCGCTCGCCGGACGCACGGTGTACGAGGCCCTGTACGACCCCCGGCCCGCCGAAGTGCTCCTGGAGGCCCTGCGCACCCAGGCCCGCATCGGCGGGCTGTGTTTCGAGCGGGATCCGCACCAGGAGATCCACGAGGGTCTCGTGGCCCGGCTGATGACCGCCGAGCAGTCCAACTCGTCGGTGGTCTACGGCGACAGGTTCATCCTGAAACTGCTGCGCCGGGTGGTGCCCGGCACCAACCCCGACCTGGAGATACCCCTGGCACTGGCGCGCGAGGGCTGCCCCCGGGTGCCCGCGCCGACGGCCTGGCTGCGCGCCGAGCTGAACGGTGAGTCGTATGTCCTCGCGGTGCTCCAGCCGTTCGTCAGCGGGGCGAGCGACGGCTGGGAGCTGGCGTTGCGCGAGCTGGCCAAGGGCGAGGACTTCGCCGCCGAGGCGCGGGCGCTGGGCCGGGCCACCGCCGAGGTGCACACCGCCCTCGCGCTGGCCCTGCCGACGGTCACCCTCGGCCATGTCCAGCTGCGGGCGCTGGTCGACGGGATGACGGAGCGGCTGGAGGCGGCCGTAGCGGCGGTGCCCGCGCTGCGGCCGTACGGGAACGGGCTGCGCTCGGCCTACCGGGCGCTGGCCGGGCTCGCCGCCGAGGGCCGTACCTGGACCGCCCAGCGGATCCACGGTGACCTGCACCTCGGCCAGTGTCTGCGCTCGCCCTCCGGCGAGTGGTCGCTGATCGACTTCGAGGGGGAACCGGCCCGGCCGGCGGCCGAACGCAGGCTGCCCCAGCCGCCGGTGCGGGACGTCGCGGGGATGCTCCGTTCCTTCGACTACGCGGCCCGTTCGGTGAGTCCGCCCGCGCCGCAGTGGGCGCGCGCGTGCCGGGCCGCGTACTGCTCCGGCTACGGGGAGGTGGCCGGCCGCGATCCGCGCACCGATCCGGTGCTCCTGCGGGCCTACGAGACCGACAAGGCGGTCTACGAGGTCGTCTACGAGGCCCGGCACCGCCCCGACTGGCTCCCCGTACCGCTCTCGGCGATCCGTCGCCTCGCCGCGCCCGACCAGGAGGACCGTTCGTGACGACGAAGAAGTCAGCCCGCGCGAAGGACATCCCCGTCGTGGCCGTCTCCCCGGCGCCGGACGCGGGCGACCGCGACCGGCTCCGGCACGGCTCGCATCACGATCCGCACGCGGTACTGGGCGTCCACCCCGCGCCCGGGGGCTTGGTGTTCCGGGCCTTCAGGCCCTACGCACTGTCCGTCTCGGTCGTCACCCCCGATCTGCGGGCGGAGCTGCACGACGACGGCGACGGGTTCTTCTCGGGTCTGCTGCCGCTTCCGGACGTGCCGGAGTACCGCCTGCTGGTGGAGTACGACGGCACCGTCCAGGAGACCGAGGACGCCTACCGTTTCCTGCCCACCCTCGGCGAGCTGGACCTGCACCTGATCGGCGAGGGCCGGCACGAGCAGCTGTGGCAGGCGCTCGGCGCGCACGTCACCACCCATCAGGGCGTGCCCGGCACCCGGTTCGCGGTGTGGGCGCCGAACGCCCTCGGCGTGCGGGTCGCGGGAAGCTTCAACTTCTGGGACGGCAGCGGCTTCCCGATGCGCTCGCTCGGCTCCTCCGGGGTGTGGGAGCTGTTCGTGCCGGGGATCGGCGAGGGCGAGGCGTACAAGTTCGAGATCACCCGCCCGGACGGTTCACGCACCCTGCGCGCCGACCCGCTGGCCCGCCGCACCGAGGTCCCGCCCGCGACCGCGTCGATCGTGCACGCCTCGCACCACGAGTGGGCCGACGACGAGTGGATGGCGCATCGCGCCGACACCCCGGTGCCCGAGGCCCCCTTCTCCGTGTACGAGGTCCACCTCCCCTCCTGGCGCCCCGGCCTGACCTACCGGCAACTGGCCGAGCAACTCCCGGCGTACGTGGAGGAGATGGGTTTCACCCATGTGGAGCTGATGCCGGTCGCCGAGCACCCGTTCGGCGGCTCCTGGGGCTACCAGGTCACCGGCTTCTACGCCCCCACGGCCCGGCTCGGCACCCCGGACGACTTCAAGTACCTGGTGGACAGGCTGCACCAGGCCGGCATCGGCGTGCTGATGGACTGGGTCCCGGCGCACTTCCCGCGCGACGACTGGGCGCTGGCCGAGTTCGACGGACGCCCGCTGTACGAGCACCACGACCCGCTGCGGGCCGCGCATCCGGACTGGGGCACCCTGGAGTTCGACTTCGGCCGCCGCGAGGTGCGCAACTTCCTGGTGGCGAACGCCGTGTACTGGTGCGAGGAGTTCCACATCGACGGCCTGCGCGTGGACGCGGTCGCCTCCATGCTCTACCTGGACTACTCGCGCGAGCCGGGCCAGTGGACGCCGAACGAGCACGGCGGCCGGGAGAACCTGGACGCGGTGGCCTTCCTGCAGGAGATGAACGCCACCGTCTACCGCCGTTGCCCGGGAGTCGTGACCGTCGCGGAGGAGTCCACGGCCTGGGACGGCGTCACCCGGCCCACCCACCACAAGGGACCGAGCGGCTTCGGCGGGCTCGGCTTCGGCCTGAAGTGGAACATGGGCTGGATGCACGACTCGCTGCAGTACATGAGCCACGAGCCGATCCACCGCCGGTACCACCACCACGGGATGACCTTCTCGATGGTGTACGCCTACAGCGAGAACTACGTCCTGCCGATCTCCCACGACGAGGTCGTGCACGGCAAGCGGTCCCTGGTGTCGAAGATGCCCGGCGACTGGTGGCAGCAGCGCGCCAATCACCGCGCCTACCTGGGCTTCATGTGGGCGCACCCGGGCAAGCAACTCCTCTTCATGGGCCAGGAGTTCGCCCAGGGAGCCGAGTGGTCCGAGGCGCACGGCCCCGACTGGTGGCTGCTCGACCCGTCCTACGGCGCCGAGGCCGACCACCGGGGAGTGCGGGACCTCGTGCGGGACCTGAACGCGCTGTACCGGGCCGCTCCCGCCCTGTGGCAGCGGGACACCGATCCGGCCGGCTTCCAGTGGATCACCGGGGACGCCGCGGACGACAACGTCTTCGCGTTCCTGCGCCTCGACGCCGACGGCACCCCGCTCCTCGCGGTCTCCCACCTGTCTCCGGTGGTCCGCCACGACTACCGCCTCGGCGTGCCCGACGACGTGCCGGCCTGGCACGAGTCCCTGAACACCGACGCGGCCCGCTACGGCGGCGGCGACACCGTCAACCCGGACGTCATCAAGCCCGAACCCCGGACCTGGCACGGCCGCCCGGCAAGCATCCGCCTCACCCTGCCCCCGCTGGCCACGGTCTGGCTGCGGCCGGCCTGACAGGGCCGGCCGGCCGGCGCCGCCCCGGGCGGGCCGGTGGCGCCCGCCGGCCCGCTCCGGCCGCTACCCGCCGGTGACCGCGGCGCCCAGCGCCTTCGGCAGCCCGTCCGTGTACAGCACCCCGAGCCGCTGGGTGGCGCGGGTGAGGGCGACGTACAGGTCGCTCGTGCCGTACTCGCCCGGCTCCACCACCAGGACCGAGTCGAACTCGAGGCCCTTGGCCTGGCGGGGGTCGAGCAGGACGACCGTACGGGTCAGGTCGGGCTCGGCGCCCGCCGTGACACCGTCCAGCCGGGCGGCCAGCGAGCGGTGCAGCGCGCGCGGCGCGATCACGGCGAGGCGGCCCTCGGCCGGGGTGAGTTCGGCGGCCGCCTTGGCGACGGCCTCGGGCAGATCGCCGTCGGCGCGCCGCACCCAGGGCCGTACGCCCGTGGAGCGGACCGAGCTCGGCGGCTCGAAGTCCGGGTTCCCGGCGCGGACCACCGCCGCGGCCAGCTCCATGATCTCGGCCGGGGTGCGGTAGTTGACGCCGAGCCGGGTGTGTTCCCAGCGGTCCTCGACATAGGGGGCGAGGATGTCCGCCCAGGACCCGGCCCCGGCCGCCTCTGCGGTCTGGGCCGGATCGCCGACCAGGGTCATCGAGCGGGTCGGGCTGCGCCGCATCAGCAGCCGCCAGGCCATCGGCGACAGCTCCTGCGCCTCGTCGACGATGATGTGCCCGAACGCCCAGGTACGGTCGGCCGCGGCCCGCTCGGCGGCGCTGCGGTGGTCGGCCTCCTCCTGCCGCTCGGCGAAGCGCTCGGCGTCGATGATGTCGTGCGCCGACAGGACCTCGGACGCGTCCGGGTCACCGTCCTCCTTGTCCTCGAACTCGTACGTCCGGGAGGCGTACGACACGTCGAGGACGCCCTGCGCGTAGGCGATCTGCGTCGCGCGCTCGCGTTCGGCGCGCAGACGCGTCAGCCGGTCGTCCTCGCCGAGGAGTTCGGCCGCCTCGTCCAGCAGGGGGACGTCGGCGACGGTCCAGGCCCGGGTCACCGGGCGGCGGATCGCGTCGGCGTCCTCCTCGGGGAGGTGGCCGTCGGGCTCCGCGAGGAAGTCGGCGACGAGCCGCTGCGGGGTGATCCGCGGCCACAGCCGGTCGATGGCGGACCAGACCTCCGGGTTCTCGGCGAGTTCGTCGCGGATCTGGGTGATGTCGGAGGCGTCCAGCAGGCTGCTGCCGTCGTACGGGTCGGTGCCCACCCGCTCGGCGTAGAGCTCGGTGAGGGTGTTGAGGATGTGGCCCTCGAAGTGCTCGCGGGCCGCGTTGTGCGGCAGCTTCGCTGCGCGGGTGCGCTCGCGGGCGACGCCCACCAGGCCGTCGTCCAGCATCAGCACCTCGCGGTCGTGCTCGATCGCGATCACCGGGTCGGGCAGGGCCTGCCGGTCGCGTACGACGGCGGCGAGCACGTCGGCCATGCCGGCCCGGCCCTTCACGGCGGCCGCCTCCGGGGTGTCGGTGGCGGTCGCCCTCACCCCGGGGAACAGCTCGCCGACCGTGGCCAGCAGCACTCCGGTCTCGCCGAGCGAGGGCAGCACCTCACCGATGTAGCCGAGGAACGCGGGGTTGGGGCCGACGATCAGCACGGCCCGGCGGGCCAGCAGTTCCCGGTGCTCGTAGAGCAGATACGCCGCGCGGTGCAGCGCGACCGCCGTCTTCCCCGTCCCCGGTCCGCCCTCGACGACCAGCACCCCGCGGTGCGGCGCCCGGATGATCTCGTCCTGCTCGGCCTGGATGGTCTGCACGATGTCGCTCATGCGTCCGGTGCGCGCCGAGTTGAGCGCGGCCAGCAGCACGGCGTCGCCGTTGTGGTCCTCGTACCCGGTGCGGGTGGCGTCGCCGAGGTCGAGGATCTCGTCGTGCAGCGAGGTCACCGTCCGGCCCTCGGTGCCGATGTGCCGGCGGCGGCGCAGGCCCATCGGGGTGTGCCCGGTGGCCACGTAGAAGGGGCGGGCGACGTCGGCGCGCCAGTCGATGAGGACGGGGGTGCGCTCGGCGTCGTCCTCGCGCAGCCCGATCCGGCCGATGTGGTGGGCGGTGCCGTCGGCGAGGTCGATCCGGCCGAAGCAGAGCGAACCGTCGACGGCGTTCAGCGCGGCGAGCAGCCCCGAGCGCTCGGCGACCAGGATGTCCCGCTCCAGCCGGGCCTGCATGGGCTTGTCGCCCTGGGCGAGCGCGTCCGCGACCGAGGTCTCCGCCTCGCCGCGCAGCACGTCCACGCGCGCGTACAGTCCGTCGATGAATTCCTGCTCGTGCCGCAATTCATCGTCCGGAAATTCGGTGTTTGACAATTCCGCTCCCGCCCGGATATACTGTGCTCGTTGGACTTCTTCGCGACCGAAAAGAATTCAAGTCGCGAACCACCGAATATACGCACAGAAATCCCCCGAGCGCAATTGCTCAGGGGATTTTTCCGTGGGCGGCCGCTTTTACAGCACGTCGGCCAGCTCCTCCAGCAGCCGCCGCTTGGGCCGTGCCCCCACCATCGACCGCACCGGCTCACCGTCCCGGAAGACCATCAGGGTCGGTGTCGACAGCACACCGTAGGCGACGGTCGTGCCCGGATTCCGGTCCACGTCGATCTGGACGACCTTCAGCCGGTCGCCCTCCTCGAAGGCGATGTCCCTCAGCACCGGCGCCAGCTGCCGGCACGGCCCGCACCAGTCGGCCGTGAACTGCACCAGCACCGGCAGGTCCGAACCCCGCACCTCCGTGTCCCAATCCGAGTCCGTCACCTCGGCGAGACCGCTCACCAAGCTCATCGCGCATGCCCTCCCAGCTCGCATACGGGTTCCGGGCCCCCCGGAACCAGCGCCTCGGCGGCCAGCGCGTCGCGCGCCAGCTCGGCCCGCCGCAACTGCCCGGCGACCGTCTCCCGCACCGCCGACAGCTGCCCGATGAGCGCGTCCAGCTCGTCCAGCTTGCGCCGGTAGACCTCGAGCGAGGCCGGGCAGGAGTCGCCCTCCGGGTGCCCGGCACGCAGGCACTCCACGAAGGGCCGCGTCTCCTCGAGCCCGAAGCCGAAGTCCTGCAGGGTCCGGATCTGCTCCAGCAGCCTCAGGTCGGCCTCGCCGTAGGTCCGGTGCCCCTTGCCGTCACGCCGGGCCGGCAGCAGCCCGCGTGCCTCGTAGTAGCGCAGGGTACGGGTGGTGGTCCCGGCCCGCGCGGCCAGCTCGCCGATTCGCATGCCCACGACCGTAGGCGTTGACGTCGGCGTCAAGGCAAGCGGCGCCGTCCTCGCCCGCGGGGCGTCGTGTGGGGCACGGGCACTCAGACGGTCACCCCCGCCGACTCCTCCACCTCCAGCAGGGACGCGCTGTGCCGCTCCTCCTCGAAGGCCCTGCGACCGCCGCGCAGGCCGAACAGACGCTTGGCGACGGCGATGTAGAGGACCGCCAGGATGTTGAGCACCAGGGTGGCGATCTTCAGGTAGCTGACCTTCTCGGTGAGCTCGTAGATCTCCAGGGGGAGGAAGGCGGCCGTCGCGACCACCGTCAGATACTCCGCCCAGCGCTTGGCGTACCAGAGGCCGACCGCCTCGACCAGCTCGATCAGCGCGTAGGCGAGCAGCAGAGCGGCCACCAGCAGCAGGGTGGAGTGCTTGTAGCCGAACGCCTTCTGGATGGAGCCGACGACCGGCGAGTGGTCGAGGTCGTAGTGGAAGTGCCGGAAGACCGGGCGGAAGACGTCCATGTTCTCGTTGAAGAGCCGGCGCACGGCGTCCTGGCTGTTGCTGAACTTCCACACCGCCACCGCGACCAGCACGATGAACACCCCGCGCACCGCCCGCTCGACGGCCAGGAAGCGGAGGATGAACAGGTCGCGCAGCACCTTGCCGCGCGGCACCAGCGGCGCGTCGGACGCCGGCCCCGAGCCGTGCGGCTCGCCCAGCGCGAAGTCGCCGCAGCGCAGACAGCGCCACACGTCCCCGAGCGCGGTCTCGGCGTGCAGCCGGATCCGCAGCCGGGGGTCGTCGGGCGCGTAGGTGACGTGCCCTTTGCGGGCGCAGGTGCGCCGGTTCCAGTCGATCTTCATCCCCCGTGCCTCCACACAGTTGCTGACACACACGTCCGCACATACTGACGCCATACACGAACGTGCCGTTCCGGTTGATCCGGGTCGGTCGGCACGTTAGTGGATGGGGGCGAGGGTGCGTCAGCCGACGGCGGATTCCACCAGCTCCTTATCCTCCTCCATCGCCTCGGACGCGGCGGACTCACGGCGCGGCAGCAGGATGCCCACCAGGACCGTGCCGATGCCGAGGATCACCGCGCCGACCAGGCTGGTGTGCGCGACTGCGGTGGCGAAGGAGGAGCCGACCGCGTCGGCCATCTGCCGGGCGCCGGAGGCGAGTTCGGCGGCCTGCTGCTTGAGCTGCGCGGCCTGCTGGGGGTCCGGTGCCTTCGCCGCCCGCGCGGCCAGCGCGTGCGCCTTCTCGCCGATGCCCTGGGCGACGGCGTACCCGGCGCCGACCGAGTCCTGCGCGGTGTCCCGGGCGCTCGCCGGGAGCTTGCTGCCGGCGGTGGCGTCGGAGAGGTGGTGGCCGTAGGACGTCGCGAGCAGCGAGCCGAGGATCGCGATGCCGAGCGAGCCGCCCAGCTCCAGCGAGGTGTCGTTGACCGCGCCGCCGACGCCCAGCTCGGACTCGGGGAAGGCGCCCATGATCGCGTCGGTGCACGGCGAGAGGGCGAGGCCGATGGCGAGGCCGAGGATGATCAGCGGGGCGACGAAGTCGCCGTAGCCGGAGCCCGCGTCGATGCGGGTCAGCAGCGCGAGAGCGGTGGTGCCGCCGACCATGCCCGCGGTCACGGTGATCTTCATGCCGAGGCGCGGGGTGAGCCAGCCGGTGAGGGCGGAGCCGACGAAGACCGCGCCGGCCAGCGGCAGCATGCGTACGCCGGTCTGCAGGGCGTCGTAGCCGAGGACGAACTGCAGGTGCTGGGTGAGGTAGTAGAAGGCGCCGAAGACGGCGAGGAAGAACAGGGCGACGGCGAGGTTGGAGCCCGCGAACCGGCGGCCGGTGAAGCGGCGGACGTCCAGGATGGGGCGCGGGTGGCGCAGCTCCCACAGGACGAAGGCGACGAGGCCGGCGCCCGCGACCACGGCCGCCGTGACGGCCTTGGCGCCCCAGCCGAAGTGCGGGCCCTCGATGATCATGTAGACCAGCGAGCCGGTCCAGATCACCGACAGCAGGCCGCCGACGTAGTCGATGCGGTCGTGGTGGCCCGCCTTGGACGGGGGGACGAGGACGAGGGCGCCGACGATCGCCACGGCGGCGATGGGCACGTTGATCAGGAAGGTCGAGGACCAGCCGTGGTCGCGCAGGAGGGCGCCGGCGACCACCGGCCCGGCGGCGATGGCGAGTCCGGCGGTGGCGGTCCACAGGACGATCGCCTTGGCGCGCTCGGCGCGCGGGAAGGTCGCGGCCAGCAGGGAGAGCGTGGCGGGCATGATCAGTGCCGCGCCGACGCCCATCACCGCACGGGCGGCGATGACGGTCGCCGCGCTGTCGGCGAGGTAGCCGAAGACGGCGCCGGCGCCGAAGACCACGAGTCCGAGGACGAGCGCCCCGCGTCGGCTGTACTTGTCGCCGATGGCGCCGAGCAGCAGCATCAGGGCCGCGTAGGGGACGGTGTAGCCGTCGATGACCCACTGCAGGTCGGCGCTGGAGAGCCCGAGGTCCTTCGTCATGTCGGGCGCGGCGACCGTGAGGGCGGTGTTCGCCATCACGATGATCAGCAGGCTCAGGCAGAGCACGAGCAGTGCCCACCAGCGCCGGGCGTAGGGGCGCTCCATCTTCTCGACCGGTTCGGTCATGACGAGTCGCATGGCAGGGGGTCGCCTTCCTCGGTGTGCGACGAGTGACGTGGTGATCACTGTGATCTACACAGCGTCGTGTAATTGCACAGCAATGTGCAATGTACGCCGTTGCACAAGACTGTGCAAGTTGAACCGGGGAGGCGGCCGGCAGCCGGCGGGAGGGCACAATGACGGCCATGACCACGGGTAGCACCAGCCGCGCCGACGCCAACCGGCGCCGCATCCTCGACGTCGCCCTCGCCGAGCTGCTGCGCGATCCCGACGCCTCCATGGACCAGATCGCGCGCGCGGCAGGCGTCGTACGGCGGACGGTGTACGGCCATTTCCCCAGCCGTGAGGCCCTGATCAGCACGCTCGTCGACGAGGCGGTGCAGGCGCTGGCGGACGCGGACGCCGGAGCGCGCACGCGGGTGGGGGACCCGGCGGAGGCGGTGGCCCGCTCGGTGCTCGGCATCTGGGAGATCGCCGACCGCTACCGGCTGCTGATCGCCCTGGCCCAGCGCACGGTCACCGTCCAGGGCATCCGCGAACGGCTCGCCCCGCTGCGCGCCAACAAGATCCGTCTGCTGCAGAAGGGCCTGGACGAGGGCGTGTTCAGCTCCCCGCTGCCGGCGCCGGCCCTGGCGTACGTGCACGAGCAGATGCTCTTCGCGGTCATGGAGGCGGTGAACGACGGCCTTGTGACAGCACAGGAGGCGGGCCGCTCGGCCACGGTCACGGTGCTGACCGCGGCGGGCGTACCCGCCTCGCTGGCCACCGCGCTGGTGGCCAAGGTGAGTGAGGAGTGACGAAGGAGACCGGGCGGCCGAAGCACGGCGGGCTCGGCCGCCGGGCGGTGGTTGCCGGACGCCCGGCCCGGGTTCAGGCGGGGCCGGACGTCCGGAGCTTCCGGGCGGCTCAGGCCTTGGCCAGTTCCCCCTCCCTCGGTTCGGGAAGCCCGGTGACCGTCTGCCCTCCCTCGTCCAGCAGTGTGCTCTCGTCGAACGGCAGCTCACCCGACAGGACCTGCTCCACGCGGGCCTTGTCGATCTCCTTCGTCCAGGAGCCGATCAGCACCGTGGCCACCGCGTTGCCCGCGAAGTTGGTCAGCGCACGCGCCTCGCTCATGAAGCGGTCGATGCCGACGATGAGGCCGACGCCGTCCACCAGGGCGGGCCGGTGCGACTGCAGCGCGCCGGCGAGGGTGGCGAGACCGGCGCCGGAGACGCCCGCGGCGCCCTTGGACGCGACCATCATGAACAGCAGCAGGGTGATCTGCTCGCCCAGGTGCAGCGGCTGGCCCAGGGCGTCGGCGATGAACAGGGACGCCATGGTCAGGTAGATCATGGTGCCGTCGAGGTTGAAGGAGTAGCCGGTCGGCACGGTGATGCCCACGACCGGGCGGCTCACGCCGAGGTGTTCCATCTTGGCGATCAGGCGCGGCAGAGCGGTGTCGGAGGACGACGTCGACAGGATGAGCAGGAACTCGCGGCCGAGGTACCTCAGCAGCCTGAGGATGTTCACCTTGGCGACGAACCACAGCACCGGGCCGAGCACCAGGCCGACGAAGAGCACACAGGTGATGTAGAAGGCCAGCATGATCGTGCCGAGGGCCTTCAGCGCCTCTACGCCGGTCTCGCCGACGACCGCGGCGATCGCGCCGAACGCGCCCACCGGCGCCGCCCACATGATCATGGACAGGACCCGGAAGACCAGCTTCTGGATGTGCCCGATGCCGCGCAGGATCGGCTCACCGGACGTGCCCATCGCCTGGACGGCGAAGCCGACCAGCAGCGCGACGAGCAGCGTCTGCAGCACCACGCCACCGGTGAAGGCGGAGACGAACGTGGTCGGGATGATGCCCATCACGAAGTCGACGAGGCCCTCGCTGCCGCTGGCGGCCTGGGTGTGGCCGGCCTGTTTGGCCGCATCGGTCAGGTGCATGCCCGCGCCGGGGTGGAGGACGTTGCCGACCACCAGGCCGATGGCCAGGGCCACGAACGACATGGCGATGAAGTAGCCGAGCGCGAGTCCGCCCAGCTTGCCGACCTTCGCGGCGCTGCGGATCGAGCCGACACCGGTGACGATGGTGCAGAAGATGACCGGCGTGATCATCATCTTGATCAGGTTCACGAAGCCCGTGCCGAGCGGCTTGAGCTCCTCGGCGAAGTCCGGCGCGGCGAACCCCACCGCGATACCCAGGGCAACGGCGACGATCACCGCGAGGTAGAGGAAATGGGTGCGGTCCCGCTTGACGGGGGTTACGGCAGGTACCGTATCGGCTGCTCCGGCCACGGCGGCCCTCCTTGACGACGTCGTCGGTGTCACCGGCGTGCGGCTCACGTCCGGGGGATTCGGGGATGCGGTGACTATCTCCCGGCCTGTGAGGCCGGTCACCCTTCCGTTCATTTAGTTCACGCCAGAACGGAGAGGCAGACTGACGGCATGCGCCTCCCCGTCCTGACGCGACCTCGCAGCCTGGCGGGCCAGCTGTTCGCCATGCAGGCGGTGCTGCTCGCCCTCGTCGTGGCCGGTTATGCGCTGTTCACCCTGGTCAGCGACCGCGGTCAGGCCGAGGGCGCGGCCCGCCGCCAGGCCACGGCGGTCGCCCGCTCGATCGCCGACTCCCCCTCGGTACGGGCGGCGATCCACACCGCGCAGCCCTCGACGGCGCTCCGGCCGTACGCGCTGAAGGTGCAGACGGACACCGGCGTCGACTTCGTCACGATCATGACGCCCGAGGGAATCCGCTGGACCCATCCGGACCCCCGCCAGATCGGCAGGCGGTTCATCGGCACCATCGCGCCCGCCCAGCGGGGCAGGACCTTCACCGAGACCTACACCGGCACGCTCGGCCCGTCCGTGCGCGCCGTCACGCCCGTGGAGGAGCGTGGCCGGGTCATCGGCCTGGTCAGTGCCGGCATCAAGGTGGAAGCGATCAGCGCGCGGATCCAGGAGCAGGTCACGGCACTGTTCGGCGTCGCGGCCGGCATCCTCGCGCTCGGCGGCGTCGCCACCTACGTGATCAACGCCCGCCTGCGCCGCCACACCCACGGCATGAACGCCACCGAGCTGAGCCACATGCACGACTACCACCAGGCGGCACTGCACGCGGTCCGTGAGGGCCTGCTGATGCTGGACGGGCAGTTCAGGGTGGCGCTGATCAACGACGGCGGGCGGGAACTGCTCGGCGTCGGCCAGGAGGGCGAGGTGATCGGCCGCTCGGTCGCCGACCTGGGCCTGCCGGCCCCGCTGACCGGCGCGCTGCTGTCCTCGGAGCCCCGGGTGGACGAGGTGCATCTGACGGCGTCCCGGGTGCTCGTGGTGAACACCTCCCCCGTGTCGGGGGGCGATCGCCGCGGCACGGTGGTGACCCTGCGCGACGTGACCGAACTGCAGTCCCTGATGGGCGAGCTGGACTCGGAGCGGGGCTTCACCCAGGCCCTGCGCTCGCAGGCGCACGAGGCCGCCAACCGTCTCCACACGGTGGTGTCCCTGATCGAGCTGGGCCGGGCCGAGGAGGCGGTGGAGTTCGCCACGGCGGAGCTGGAACTGGCCCAGGCCCTGACCGACCAGGTGGTCGCGGCGGTCGGCGAACCGGTGCTGGCCGCTCTGCTGCTGGGCAAGACGGCACAGGCGAACGAGCGCGGCGTGGAGCTGGTGGTGTCGCCCGCCAGCCGCCTGGACGACGGCCTGCTCCCGGACGACCTGCCCGCACGGGACCTCGTCACCATCCTCGGCAACCTGATCGACAACGCGGTGGACGCGGCCCAGGGAAGCGTCCGGGCGCGGGTGACCGTGACGGCGTACGCCTCCCCGGACGAGGTGGTGCTGCGGGTGTCCGACACGGGCCCCGGGGTCGACCCGGCCCACGCGGACCTGGTATTCCAGCGGGGGTTCTCGACGAAGCCGGCCGGGCCCGGCGGGCGGGGCCTCGGACTGGCCCTGGTCCGGCAGGCGGTGAACCGCCACGGGGGCACGTTGACGGTGGCGGAGTCCGACGAGGACGGCGGGGGCGGAGCGGTGTTCGAGGTGCGGTTGCCGCTGCGGTCGGCGGTGGGGGACGGCAGATGACGCAGGAACGGCAGCCGATCCGCGTGCTCGTGGTCGAAGACGACCCGGTGGCCGCTGACGCCCATGTGATGTACGTCGGCCGGGTGCCGGGGTTCGTCGCGGTCGGCAGGGCGCACACGGGCGCTGAGGCCCGCCGCGTCCTGGACCGTACGGCCGTGGATCTGCTGCTGCTGGACCTGCACCTTCCGGACGTGCACGGCCTGCAGTTCGCCCGCTCCCTGCGCGCGGCCGGGCATCACGCGGACGTGATAGCGGTGACGTCGGCGCGGGATCTGGCGGTGGTGCGGGAGGGTGTCTCGCTCGGGGTCGTGCAGTACGTCCTGAAGCCCTTCACCTTCGCCACGCTCCGCGACCGCCTGGTCCGTTACGCCGAGTTCCGCGCGGCGGCCGGCGAGGCGAGCGGGCAGGACGAGGTCGACCGGGCCCTGGCGGCCCTGCGCGCACCGACGCCCGCGGCGCTGCCCAAGGGGTTGAGCGGACCGACCCTGGAGCGGGTGACCGGTGCGCTGAGGGAGGCGCGGGAAGGGCTCACGGCGGCGGGGCTGGCCGAGGCGGTGGGGATCTCGAGGATCACCGCCCGGCGCTATCTCGAGCACCTGGTGGAAGCGGGACGCGCCGAACGCAAGCCGGTGTACGGGCAGGTGGGCAGACCGGAGCTGGTGTACCGATGGGTCCGGGGGCCGGGCCCGGGGCGGTGAGCCCGGCTTCGGCGCGGGCCTTTGGTGCGTCGGACCTCGGCTGCCCGGCCGGGCGCCGCGGTGCGGGCGCCCGGCCGGGTGACCCCCCGGTTACAGGTACGGGCGGGTGATGAGCTCGATGGCGTGGCCGGCGGGGTCCTTGAAGTACACCCCGCGCCCGCCGTGCTCGGTGTTCGTCTCGCCTGGGCGTCGCATGTGCGGATCGGCCCAGTGCTCGATGCCGCGCTCGCACAGTCGCCGGTACGCCCGGTCGAACAGCTCGTCGTCGACGAGGAACGCGTAGTGCTGCATCTGGATCTCCACCGGCGGCTCGGCGAACTGGAGCAGCACGCCGTCGGTGAGCTGGATGTTGGTGAACGGGCCCCAGGACGGTGCCGGGGGGAGTTCCAGGAGCTCCCGGAAGAACCGGGCGGACTCACCCCGGTCCCTGGCGGCGATGATGGTGTGGTTGAACGTGACTGTCATGCGGCTGGCCTCGCTGTGGTTCGGCACGGAGAAGGGACTCGCGGTGCAGGAGCACGGGGAGGTCCACGTGCCGAACCGAGGGGGTGCGGTCCACGCACCCGGCGTGCGGTCAGGCCTCCACCGGATCGCCGATCCGTGTGTGGCGCAGGGCCGGTCCGGTGTTCACGTCGGACGACCTTACTCGATCCGGCGGGCTGCGCCAACGGCCTTCGGCCGGCCTGGAGTTCGCACCGGAAGGCCCGATCCGGCGCGCACGCATTGACCTGACCGGACCACCGCTCTTACCTTCACACGGCAGTCATCTCCGCGCCACCCCCACGTGTGCTCAGGAGGTCATGCCCGTGCGCCCCACCGCCGCCCTCTCCGCCCTCCTCACCGCGGCTCTCGCCGCCACCGCGCTCACCGCGTGCGGCGACGGCTCCGGCAGCGGCCCCGACACGATCAAGGTGTCGTACAAGCAGTCCACCGACAACTCCGTGAAGGTGATGGACACCTACCTCGCGGGGATCAAGAAGGAGTTCGAGAAGAAGTACCCGGGGAAGAAGGTCGAGTTCGTCCCCATCAAGGCCCCGGACGCGGAGTACTACACCAAGCTGCAGCAGATGCTCCGCTCCCCGAGGACCGCGCCGGACCTGGTCTACGAGGACACCTTCCTCATCAACTCCGACATCACCAGCGGGTACTTGAAGCCGCTCGACCCGTACCTGGCCAAGTGGCCGGAGTGGAGCCGGTTCATCGGCACCGCGAAGGCGGCGGCCAGGGGGCAGGACGGTAAGACGTACGGCGTTCCGGACGGGACCGACACCCGGGGGCTGTGGTTCGACAAGCGGGTGTTCGGCAGGGCCGGACTGCCGGCGAACTGGCAGCCGAGGACCTGGGACGACGTCCTCGCCGCCGCCCGGACCATCAAGGAGAAGGTGCCCGGCGTCATCCCGCTCAACGTCTACACCGGCAAGCCGGCGGGCGAGCGGTCCGCCATGCAGGGGTTCGAGATGCTCCTGTACGGCACGGGCGACGGCACCTCGGATCCGCTCTACGACCGCACGGCCAAGAAGTGGCTCACGGCGGGTCAGGGGTTCAAGGACGCGTTGAAGTTCGTCGAGACCGTGTACCGGGAGAAACTCGGCCCCGACGTGTCCGACGCCCTCGACCCCAATTTCGCCACCTCCGTCAACGGCGAGCTCCTCCCCCAGGGCAAACTCGGCATCGACCTCGACGGCTCCTGGCTGCCACAGGAGTGGCTGCCCGGCAGCGGGCACGCATGGCCGGACTGGTCCAAGCAGCTGGGACTGGCGTACATGCCGACGCAGACCGGCCGGGCGCCGGGCAAGGTGAGCATGTCCGGCGGCTGGACCTGGGCCATCCCGGCCAGGGCCGGCAACCCGGACCTCGCCTTCGACTTCATCAGGACGATGCAGACCGAGGCCAACGCCAAGAAGTGGTACATCGCCGACTCGGGCATCTCGGTGCGCGAGGACGTCGCGAAGGATCCGTCGTACGCGACCGCCCAGCCCGGGATCAAGTTCTTCACCGACCTGGTGTCCGTCACGCACTACCGGCCCGCGTACCCGGCGTACCCGAAGGTGTCGACCGCCCTCCAGGAGGCCATGGAAGGCGTGACGACGGGTGATTCGTCCGTGGAGAAGGCGGCGAGCGGGTACGACGAGACGCTCAAGGACGTCACCGACGGCCAAGTGGCCGGGCAGTGAGGGCTCACCGCCGGCTCGGCCGCGCCCTCCCCCTCGGCCCGGCCGTCGTCCTGCTGCTGCTCTTCCTCGCCGGCCCGATCGCCTACTGCGTCTACATCGCCTTCACCGACCTGCAGCTGACCGGTCAGGCGCACGCGTCGTTCGTCGGGTTCGCCAACTTCCGCCGGGCCTTCCACGACGACGCGTTCCTGAACGCCGTATGGCTGACCCTGGTGTTCACCGTGCTGTCCTCGCTGGTCGGCCAGAACACCGTGGGGCTCGCTCTGGCCGCGCTGATGAAGCGGGCCTCGAAGCCGGTGCGCACGCTCACCGGTGGGGTCGTCGTCACGGCGTGGGTGCTGCCGGAGGTGGTCGCCGGGTTTCTGCTGTACGCCTTCTTCCGACGGGAGGGAACGCTGAACGCCATCCTTCGGTGGCTCCATCTGCCGCGGCAGGACTGGCTGTTCACCCTTCCCGTCCTCGCGGTGTCCTTCGCCAACGTCTGGCGCGGCACGGCGTTCTCGATGCTCGTCTACTCCGCCGCGCTGGACGAGATACCCGCCGAGATCACGGAGGCGGCCGAGGTGGACGGCGCCGGCGGGTGGCGGCGGATGTGGCACATCACCCTGCCGATGATCCGGCGGTCCATCGGCACCAACCTGATGCTCAACACCCTGCAGACGCTGTCCGTCTTCGGGCTGATCTGGGTGATGACCCGGGGCGGCCCCGGGAACAGGAGCCAGACGCTGCCGCTGTTCATGTACGAGCAGGCCTTCCAGAACAGCATGATCGGGTACGGCACCGCGGTCGCCCTGCTCCTGCTGCTCGTCGGCTCCCTGTTCTCGGTCGTGTATCTGCGGCTGCTGCGGACGGAGGTGTGAGACGGCGATGCCGAGGAACCGCACCTCGCGGCGGCTCGCCGCCGACGTGTCCCTGCTGGCCGTGGCCGTGGCCTTCGCGCTGCCCCTGGCCTGGGTGGTGCTGTCCGCCGTCGATCCGCACGCCGGCCTGCGGGTGCGGATCCCGGACGGGTTCACCCTGGGCAACTTCGACGCGATCCTGACCCCGGACATCACCTACACCCCGCTGCTCAACAGCCTGGTCCTGTGCGGCGGAGCCACCGCACTGACCGTCGTCTGCGCCGCCCTCGCCGCCTACCCGCTCTCCCGGTTCCGCTCCCGGCTCAACCGGCCGTTCCTGCTGACGATCCTGTTCGCGACCAGCCTGCCGATCACCGCGATCATGGTTCCGGTGTACGCGCTGTTCGTACGGGTGAACCTGATCGACACCCTGCAGGGCACGATCCTGTTCTTCGCCGCCTCCCAACTGCCGTTCGCCATCTGGCTGACGAAGAACTTCATGGACGGGGTGCCGAAGGAGCTGGAGGAGGCGGCCTGGACGGACGGGGCGTCCTCGCTGCAGTCCCTCGTCCGGATCGTGCTGCCGCTGATGGGGCCGGGGCTCGCGGTCGTCACCGTCTTCTCGTTCGTGATGATGTGGGGGAACTTCTTCGTCCCGTTCATGCTGCTGCTCACCCCGGACCAGATGCCGGCCTCGGTCAGCATCAACGACTTCTTCGGCAACCGGGGCATGGTCGCGTACGGACAGCTCGCCGCGTTCTCCGTCATCTACTCCACGCCCGTGATCCTGCTGTACGTCCTGGTGGCCCGCAGACTGGGCGGCGGCTTCGCGCTGGGCGGGGCGGTGAAGGGGTGACACCTGGTAACCGCAGGTGACGGGCATGACACCGAATGCCACGACGGAATGTGCGAGCGAGACGTACGAACACACCATGCGTCATCTCGTTCGAACGGACCGTAGTCAGCGCCCGCGGGCCCCCCTACCTTGTGCGAGGTGCGCCAACCCTCAGCTCCCCCGTTCAACGCCCCGGCCGCCCGCAGACTGCGCGCCGCACTCGGCATGGGCCCCGAGCACGTCGCCTACGGCATGCGGGTCTCGTACGGCCTGCCCTATGTCACACCCGATCTCGTGATCGCCTGGGAGCGCGGCGCCGCCGTCCCCTCCAGCCCCGAGCTCACGGCTCTCGCCGGAGTGCTGTGGTGTTCCCCGGGCGAACTGATCGGCAGGCCCCACACCCTGCGCGAGCACCGCATCGCCCGCGGGCTCGCCGGCGAGGACGTCGCCCGGGCCGTCGGCCTGGACCACCGTGCGTATCAGCGCATGGAGGAGAACGACGACTGGCGCGGCAACGAACGCCAGTCCGCCGCACTCGCCGAGATCCTGGATCTGTCACTGCCCGACTTCGTCAGCGTGACCAAGCGGGACGGCCGGCTCGCCGGCCTGCTGCGCAGCGCGGTGACCACACGCTGGCAGGCCTATGTGCGGCCGGTCGCCAAGGTGGTGCCGCTGGACCGGGGGCTGCTGGAGGACGTCCTGCAGCAGCTGCACACGGACTACCAGGGGCAGATGGTG
Source organism: Streptomyces sp. NPDC046759 (assembly GCF_040645475.1). Lineage (NCBI taxonomy): Bacteria > Bacillati > Actinomycetota > Actinomycetes > Kitasatosporales > Streptomycetaceae > Streptomyces > Streptomyces sp. NPDC046759. Next base: position 19,292 of record NZ_JBEYYJ010000034.1, read on the forward strand.
GCCAGCCTGTCCTGGGGCGGGAACGACGCGGCCAACGCCTCGAGCGAGGCCGGCCGCGAGTTCATCGACGGGATCGTCGAGCGCTTCTGGACGCTCGCCGCCTCCTGAGCCCGTGCCCTGCCGGCCCGTCGCCCGCCGGCGCTGCGACCGGAAAGGTGCACCGGCTCGCGACGCCCGCCGCGAGCTTTCCGGAAAACCTTTCCGGTCACAGCACTAGAAGACCGACTCCGCCTCGTCCATCCGGTCCTTCGGCACGGTCTTCAGCTCGGTGACCGCCTCCGCGAGCGGCACCATCACGATGTCGGTGCCGCGCAGCGCGGTCATGCGGCCGAACTCGCCGCGGTGGGCGGCCTCGACGGCGTGCCAGCCGAAGCGGGTGGCCAGCACGCGGTCGTAGGCGGTGGGGACGCCGCCGCGCTGGACGTGGCCGAGGATGACCGGCTTGGCCTCCTTGCCGAGGCGCCGCTCCAGCTCGTACGCCAGCGCGGTGCCGATGCCCTGGAAGCGCTCGTGGCCGTACTGGTCGATCTCGCCCTTGCCGTAGTCCATGGTCCCCTCGGCGGGGTGGGCGCCCTCGGCGACGCAGACCACGGCGAACTTCTTGCCGCGTGCGAAGCGCTCCTCGACCATCTTCACCAGGTCGGCGGGGTCGAAGGGGCGCTCGGGCAGGCAGATGCCGTGGGCGCCGGCGGCCATGCCGGACTCCAGGGCGATCCAGCCGGCGTGCCGCCCCATGACCTCGACGACCATCACCCGCTGGTGGGACTCGGCGGTGGTCTTGAGACGGTCCATGGCCTCCGTGGCCACGCCGACGGCGGTGTCGAAGCCGAAGGTGCGGTCGGTGGAGGAGATGTCGTTGTCGATGGTCTTGGGGACGCCGACGACCGGCAGGCCCGCGTCGGAGAGCATGCGGGCCGCGGTCAGGGTGCCCTCTCCGCCGATCGGGATCAGCGCGTCGATGCCGAACTCGTCGACCATGTCGGTCGCCTTGTCGCAGGCCTCGCGCAGCCGGTCGCGCTCCAGCCGGGAGGAGCCGAGGACGGTGCCGCCGCGGGCCAGGATGCCGCTGACCGCGTCCAGGTCGAGCGTGCGGTAGTGACGGTCGAGCAGACCTCGGTAGCCGTCCTCGAAGCCGATGACCTCGTCGCCGTACATCGTCACGGCGCGGTGCACGACCGAACGGATCACGGCGTTCAGGCCGGGGCAGTCGCCGCCTGCGGTGAGAACTCCGATGCGCATCGTGCTGTGTCTCCTGCTCGCTGTGGGTACCGGTGAGCCGGTGTCGATTGTTTCACGTCCGCCGGAGCAGCGAGCCACTTGACGGGCGCCTTATCCGGCAGCAGGGGTATTGTCAAGAGGGTTCTGCTCACCTTGGTGGGCGATTTTTATGCCGACCACGCGACATTCAGGACATGAGGAACGGAGTGGGTACGTGACGCGCAGCGTGTACGTCACCGGTATCGACCGCGGTGACGGCCGCCAGGTCGTGGAGCTGGGGGTCATGGAACTCCTGACCCGGCAGACCGACCGGGTGGGCGTCTTCCGTCCGCTCGTGCACGACGGTCCCGACCGGCTGTTCGAGTTGCTGCGGGCCCGCTACCGCCTCTCCCAGGATCCCACGACCGTCTACGGCATGGACTACCAGGAGGCGTCCGCGCTCCAGGCGGATCAGGGCACCGACGAACTGGTGTCGGCGCTGGTCGACCGCTTCCACCTGGTGGCGCGCGACTACGACGTCGTCCTCGTCCTCGGCACCGACTTCGCCGACACCCAGCTGCCGGACGAGCTGTCCCTGAACGCCCGCCTCGCCAACGAGTTCGGCGCCTCCGTGATCCCGGTGGTCGGCGGGCGCAGGCAGACGGCGGAGGCGGTGCTGGCCGAGACGCGCAACGCCTACCGGGCGTACGACGGCCTGGGCTGCGACGTGCTGGCGATGGTCACCAACCGGGTGGCCCGCGAGGACCGCGACGAGATCGCCGAGCGGCTCGCCACCCGGCTGCCGGTGCCCTGCTACGTCGTGCCCGACGAGCCCGCGCTGTCCGCGCCGACCGTCTCCCAGATCGCCCACACCCTCGGCGCGAGGATCCTGCTCGGCGACGACTCCGGGCTCGCCCGGGACGCGCTGGACTTCGTCTTCGGCGGGGCCATGCTGCCCAACCTCCTCGGCGCCCTGACCCCGGGCTGTCTGGTGGTGACCCCCGGCGACCGCGCCGACCTGGTCGTGGGCTCGCTGGCCGCGCACAGCGCCGGCACCCCGCCGATAGCCGGCGTGCTGCTCACCCTGAACGAGGTGCCGCGCGAGGAGGTCCTCACCCTCGCCGCCCGGCTCGCGCCGGGCACCCCGGTGCTGTCCGTGGCCGGCAACAGCTTCCCCACCGCCGAGCAGCTGTTCTCGCTGGAGGGCAAGCTGGGCGCGGCCACCCCGCGCAAGGCGGAGACCGCGCTCGGCCTGTTCGAGCGGTACGCCGACACCGCCGACCTGGCCCGCCGGGTCTCGGCACCGAGCAGCGACCGGGTCACCCCGATGATGTTCGAGCACAAGCTGCTCGAGCAGGCCCGCTCCGACAAGCGGCGGGTCGTCCTGCCCGAGGGCACCGAGGAGCGCGTGCTGCACGCGGCCGAGGTGCTGCTGCGCCGCGGCGTGTGCGACCTGACCCTGCTCGGGCCGGAGGACCGGATCCGCAAGAAGGCCGCCGACCTCGGCATCGACCTCGGCGACACCCAGCTGATCGACCCGGCCACCAGCGAGCTGCGCGACGCCTTCGCCGAGCGGTACGCCGGCCTGCGCGCCCACAAGGGCGTGACGGTCGAACTCGCCTACGACGTCGTCTCGGACGTCAACTACTTCGGCACCCTGATGGTCCAGGAGGGCCTGGCCGACGGCATGGTGTCCGGCTGCGTGCACTCCACGGCGGCCACCATCCGCCCGGCCTTCGAGATCATGAAGACCAGGCCCGGCTCGTCGATCGTCTCCTCGGTGTTCTTCATGTGCCTGGCCGACAAGGTGCTGGTCTACGGCGACTGCGCGGTCAACCCGGACCCGGACGCCGAGCAGCTCGCGGACATCGCCATCCAGTCGGCGACGACGGCCGCGCAGTTCGGCGTGGAGCCGAGGATCGCCATGCTGTCGTACTCGACGGGCACGTCCGGCTCCGGTGCCGACGTCGACAAGGTGCGCGAGGCCACCGAGCTGGCCCGCACCCGCCGGCCCGACCTGAAGATCGAGGGGCCGATCCAGTACGACGCGGCCGTGGAGCCGTCCGTCGCCGCGACCAAGCTGCCCGGGTCCGAGGTGGCCGGGCAGGCCAGCGTGCTGATCTTCCCCGACCTCAACACCGGCAACAACACCTACAAGGCCGTGCAGCGCTCGGCCGGCGCGATCGCCGTCGGACCCGTCCTCCAGGGTCTGCGCAAGCCGGTCAACGACCTGTCCCGGGGCGCGCTCGTCCAGGACATCGTCAACACCGTCGCCATCACGGCGATCCAGGCCCAGACGCCCGCCAGCTGACGTCACAGAGAGAGCTTTCGAACACCGTGACCGCGACCCGTGTCCTCGTCCTCAACTCCGGCTCCTCGTCGGTGAAGTACCAGCTCCTCGACATGCGCGACGCGAGCCGGCTCGCCGTCGGCCTGGTCGAGCGGATCGGCGAGCAGACCTCCCGGCTCCAGCACACCTGCGTCACCTCCGGCGGCACCCGCGAGCACAACGGTCCCATCGCCGACCACGACGCCGCGCTCAAGGCGGTCGCCGAGGAGCTGAGCCGGGACGGTCTGGGCCTGGACTCCCCTCAGCTGGCCGCGATCGGGCACCGGGTGGTGCACGGCGGCATGTTCTTCACCGAGCCGACCGTCGTCGACGACGAGGTGCTCGCCGAGATCGAGCGGCTGATCCCGGTCGCCCCGCTGCACAACCCGGCCAACCTGACCGGCATCCGCACCGCGCGGGCGCTGCGCCCCGACCTGCCCCAGGTCGCCGTCTTCGACACCGCGTTCCACACGACCATGCCGGAGTCGGCGGCGCGCTACGCGATCGACCCGAGGATCGCCGACCGTCACCGCATCCGCCGCTACGGCTTCCACGGCACCTCGCACGCGTACGTCTCCCGTCGGACCGCGCGGCTGCTGGGCAAGGACCCCTCCGAGGTCAACGTCATCGTGCTGCACCTGGGCAACGGCGCCTCGGCGTCGGCGGTGGAACGGGGCCGCTGCGTGGACACTTCCATGGGGCTGACGCCTTTGGAGGGTCTGGTGATGGGTACGCGATCCGGTGATCTGGATCCGGCCGTCATCTTCCATTTGGCCCGGGTTGGCGGAATGTCCATGGACGAGATCGACACTCTTCTCAACAAGAGGAGCGGTCTGTTCGGTCTGTGCGGGGACAACGACATGCGGGAGATCCGCCGCCGGATCGACGAGGGCGACGAAGAGGCCGCTCTCGCGTTCGACATTTACATTCACCGGCTCAAGAAGTACATCGGCGCCTATTACGCCGTGCTCGGGAAGGTGGACGCGGTCGCGTTCACGGCCGGCGTCGGCGAGAACGCGGCGCCCGTGCGGGAGGCCGCGATCGCGGGCCTGGAGGGGCTGGGCCTGGCGGTGGACCCGGAGCTGAACGCGGTGCGCTGCGGCGCGGCCCGGCTGATCTCGCCCGAGGGCGCGCGGGTGGCCGTGGCCGTGGTGCCGACGGATGAAGAACTGGAGATCGCGACGCAGACCTATGCGCTGGTCGGAAAGAACAACTGAATAGCACCTGAGCGGTGTGGCACTCATTTGTATCTTCCGCCAGACGGAATATTCCGTAGCGAAACAAACCGATAGGATCGCCCCATGCGCCGTTCGAAAATCGTCTGTACTCTCGGCCCCGCGGTCGACTCCCACGAGATGCTCGTCGCCATGATCGAGGCGGGCATGAACGTGGCCCGGTTCAACTTCAGCCACGGCTCCCACGCCGAGCACCAGGCGCGGTACGACCGCGTCCGGGCCGCGTCCAAGGAGACCGGCCGGCCCATCGGCGTCCTCGCCGACCTGCAGGGCCCGAAGATCCGCCTGGAGACCTTCGCCGAGGGTCCGGTGGAGCTCGAGCGCGGTGACGAGTTCGTCATCACGACCGAGGACGTTCCGGGCGACAGGAACATCTGCGGCACCACCTACAAGGGGCTGCCGGGCGACGTCTCGCGCGGCGACCAGGTCCTGATCAACGACGGCAACGTCGAGCTGAAGGTCCTGGACGTCGAGGGCCCCCGGGTGAAGACGATCGTCATCGAGGGCGGTGTCGTCTCCGACCACAAGGGCATCAACCTGCCCGGCGCGGCCGTCAACGTGCCCGCGCTGAGCGAGAAGGACATCGAGGACCTGCGCTTCGCCCTCCGCATGGGCTGCGACCTGGTCGCGCTGTCCTTCGTCCGGGACGCCAAGGACGTCCAGGACGTGCACCGCGTCATGGACGAAGAGGGCCGGCGGGTCCCGGTCATCGCCAAGGTGGAGAAGCCCCAGGCGGTGGAGAACATGGAGGACGTCGTGATGGCGTTCGACGGCGTGATGGTCGCCCGTGGTGACCTCGCCGTCGAGTACCCGCTCGAGAAGGTCCCCATGGTGCAGAAGCGCCTGATCGAGCTGTGCCGGCGCAACGCCAAGCCGGTGATCGTGGCGACCCAGATGATGGAGTCGATGATCACGAACTCCCGGCCGACCCGCGCCGAGGCCTCCGACGTGGCCAACGCGATCCTGGACGGCGCGGACGCGGTCATGCTCTCCGCCGAGTCCAGCGTGGGCGCCTATCCGGTCGAGACGGTCAAGACCATGTCGAAGATCGTCACGGCGGCCGAGCAGGAGCTGCTCTCCAAGGGCCTGCAGCCGCTGGTGCCCGGCAAGAAGCCGCGCACCCAGGGCGGTTCGGTGGCCCGCGCGGCCTGCGAGATCGCCGACTTCCTCGGCGGCCGGGGCCTGATCGCCTTCACCCAGTCGGGTGACACCGCGCGCCGCCTCTCCCGCTACCGGGCGGTCCAGCCGATCATCGCCTTCACCACGGACGAGGGCACCCGCAACCAGCTCACCCTGAGCTGGGGCGTGGAGCCGCACGTCGTGCCGTTCGTGAACACCACCGACGAGATGGTCGACCTGGTGGACCAGGAGGTCGCCAAGCTGGGCCGCTTCGACGCGGGCGACACGGTCATCATCACCGCCGGCTCGCCCCCCGGCGTCCCCGGCACCACCAACATGCTCCGGGTCCACCACCTCGGCTCCCAGAGCAACTGACAGGCCCCGTAAGGAGCTTGTACGGCGCTGAGGGCGCCCCCCGCGAGCAGGGGGCGCCCTCAGCTGTGTGCGGCTCCCGAACGGGCCTGTGGGACCGGTCAGCCGGTCGTGTACACGTGCATGCCGGGCACGTGCAGGTTGCCGCCGAACTGCGCCGCCTGGGTCACCTTCACGTTGGTGAAGTAGATCAGCGGGATGTTCAGCGGGGGCGGGCTGTCGGGGCTGAACGTGACCGGGATCAGCCCGAGCAGGTTGCCCGAGATGCTCTCCGTGTACATCACGGTGTCGCCGCCCCGGATGGTGGACGTCGAGCCCTTGGACGCCTGCACGTGGTAGGTCTTCCCGGACTGCTTGTCGTTCACCGTCTGGTGCAGGTCGCCGATGTCCGTGCCGCCGGAGATGACGTACTTCAGCACCTTCTTGGTGGCGCCGCTGGCCGTCTTCACCTCGACGATGCCCTGGTAGTCGGCACCCTTGAGCAGCAGGGAGCTGGCGTTCAGGTACCAGGGGTCGTCCGCCACCGGCACCTTGTTGTCGACGCCGCTCTCGTCGGTCGTGGCCGCGGGGCAGTTCTGCGCCGAGGCGGAGGAACTCGCGGACGGGCTCGGCGTGGCCGACTCGGCCGCCTTGACGGTGTCCTGGGCCGTCCTGGAGACCGTGTCGGTGGTCTTCCGCACCGTGCCGGTCGTCTTCTTCACCGTGTCCCCGACCGTCTTGCCGGCCTTGGAGACGGTGTCCTTCACGGTGTCGGTGAGCTTGGAACCGGACGACGAGTCCGACGCCGGCGAGGAGTCCGGGGACGCGCTCGCCGACGGGGTCGCGGACGGCGTCGAGCTCGCGGACGAGCTGCCGGAGTCCTTGCTGCCGCCGCCGAGGATGCCGCCGAGCGTGTCGCCGATGGTGTCCAGCAGACCACCGCTGCTCTTGGACGCGGACGGGGTGGGCGTGGGCGTTGCCGTGTCACCGCCGGAACCCGACGGCCCGGAGCCGGAACCCGAGTCGGCGGAGCCGGAGGTGGCGGTCGGCTCGGGCGTGGCCTTGTCGCCGGAACCTGAATCCGGCGAAGAGGTCTTGCCCGTGCCACCCGACTGCGTGTCCCCCGCGCCGGTGCTGGCCGAGGGCGACGGCGTGGCCGTGTCCCCGGACGAGCTCTGCGACGCGGACGGCGACGGCGACGAGGAGGGGTCCTTGGAGGCGTCCAGCGCCTTCACGCAGTCCTTGTACTCGTCGGCCGTCAGGCTCTTGGACGTCGTCGACGGCGACGGGGTGCCGCCGTTGCCGGCCGCGAGGGCCAGCGTGGACGTGAAGCCCATGCCCATCAGCACCGCCGTCGGCATCGCCACGGAGGCGATCGCCTTGCCCGCCGGCATGTGGAACCTGGTGAACAGCGGCTTCCTGGGGGCCGCGTGTCGGGGCCCGGTTCTCGCGCGGGACCCGTCCACATCGGTCCCGCGGGTCACCTCGTCAGCCGGCACTGTGCCTCCCGTTCGCCCCGTTGGCCGGGCTCGTTCCTGACAGGTCGTTCTTCCCGGGTACGCCCTGGTAGGGGACATCGCCCGGCCCGTCCGCGTGCTGCTCCGGCAGCGGTGCGGTCTGCGGGGCACCGCTCTCACCCGGGGTCGCCTCGGCCGGCGGCTGCGGCTGCGGAGGCGCACCCGGCACCCAGGCCACGGCCATCGCCCCGCCGATGAGGGCGAAGAGGAAGCCCACGACGAAGCCGCCGAAGTTGGAGACGGGGATGGACACCAGCGCGAGCAGGATCGCGGCGACCCCCGCGAAGACCCGTACGTGCTTCTGGAACCAGAGGCTGATGCCCAGGACGATCAGCAGCACACCGATGATCAGGGAACCGGCTCCCGCGGTGGTCGCCATCGCCAGCGTGAGATGTCCGATCTGCAGGTGGGCGTACGGGAAGTACATGATCGGGAAGCCACCGAGCAGGACGAACAGACCGGCCCAGAACGGACGCGTGCCCCGCCAGGCGCGGAACTGCAGCCTCCGGCGGGTGAACTGGCCGGATGCGGCGGCAGAAGTCTCGGCGCTCATGGAAAACAGCTCCCTGGTGCGGCGTTGCTGTGGTGGTGATGTGTGCCGCGTGTGAAAGACGCGGCCGGAAGGTGACGGGCGGGGGTGCCGTCGGCTCCCCCGCCCGTCAACTCGTGCTTAGTAGCACTCGTGCGTACCCGTCTGCAGCGACATGTGCAGGCCGCTGAGCTTGAAGGTTCCGGCCGTGGTCGCCCAGGCCGTCTGCTTCACGTCGGTCAGCGTGGCCGAGTCGGCCTGCTGTGCGAACCCGTAGGGGTTGGCCTGCTCGCTGCCGCCCTTCATGCCCGGACCCTTGTCGGCGTCCTTGCCGGCCACACCGATGTCGATGTTGTTGAAGGTGGCGTCGGCGTTGAGGTCGGAGACGTCGATGTAGAGGTTGTCAGCCTCGACCGGCTTGTCGGCGCCCGCCTTCAGGACGAGGCTCACCGAGCCGAACACCGGGATGTTCGGTGTGACGACGGACTGGCACATGTTGTTGATCGTGGCCTTCTTGAAGGCCGAGACCGCAACCGGGTGCGCCGTCTTCTGTCCGTCGAGGGTGTACCCGCTGTCGATGGCGCCGTACTGCTCGAAGCCCTGACCGACAAGCTTGTCCGCCGTCACCTTGAACGACTGACCCGACACGCTGAACGACGCGGCGAGAGCGCCCTGCGCGAGGGCGACACCTATGCACGCCGTGGCGGCCACGCTGGGCACCATGACCACAGCGAACCGCTTCCATCTGGTCCCGCCACGCACCTGGGACTCCATATTTCCTCCTTCTCGGACGTACATCTCCTGGCCCGGTCTCGCCCCAGTCGGAGGCTCAGCCGGGCAGGGATGGGAGAAGTGCTACGTCCTCGGTAAGGAGAGCGCCCGCGCTCGGCGGCGCGAACCGCGCCCGAATCACCGGCGATCACCCCCGAGCGACAACCACTGGTCGCGCCTGACACGCATCACGCACAACCTTGCTGGACAGGCTTCGCCGGGTGGGCGAAGACCCCCCTGCCCAAGACCCGGCGCCACTGCCGCCGGCTCTGCTCGGTGGGGACCCAGATTCTCCCGTGACCCGACCGGCTGCCGGGGTACGCGAATGGACCGAGCGTCGCCGATCGTGGTGCATTCTCGGCCCGGACACAAGGGGGTTCGTTACTGGCTAGTAACGGCCGGATAACCGGAGTACGACCGACCGGTCTCGGAGTGCGACTCTCGGTGGCATCCAAGGGCAGAGCAAAGCCGTTGATCCCTGGACGAAACCAGACAGACCAACGGCCTCGACTTACTCCGAGTAACAGTTTGCGCCATTACCAAGATTTGGTAAAGCGGAGTCGCCCTGACGCCTCGTCGGCAAATCTTTCACCTCGGCATCACAAGCCGTGGCGTTTAGCGACTGGTCAGAACAGAGCCCGGGCGAGCGCCCTTCGCGCGCCGACCACCCGCGGATCCTCGGGGCCCACGACCTCGAACAGCTCCAGCAGTCTGCGCCTAACCGTGTCCCGGTCGTCACCGACGGTGCGCTGCACGGTCTCGATCAGGCGCCCGAAGGCGTCCTCCACGTGCCCGCCCACCAGGTCCAGGTCGGCGGCGGCGATCTGCGCGTCGACGTCCTTCGGCTTCTCGGCGGCCTCCTGACGGACCTTCTGCGGGTCGAAGCCCTGCACCCGCTGCAGCAACTCGGCCTGCGCGAGGCCCAGTTTGGCCTCCGGGTGGCCGGGGTCGTCGGCCAGCACGTTCTTGTAGGCCCGGACGGCACCGCCCAGGTCGCCCGCGTCCAGCGCATCGGCGGCGGCGTTCAGCGCGGCGTCGTACGGCCCCGCCTGCTCGACGGCCGCCGCGCCCGGCTGCGCGTCCGGGTCGACGCTCAGACCGGTGATGCCGAACCGCTCCTCGGCCACCTGTACCAGCTGGTCCAGGGTCTGCCGGATCTGCTGCTCGCCGGCGGCTCCCTGGAAGAGCGGCAGCGCCTGTCCGGCTACGACCGCGAACACAGCCGGGATGCCCTGCACCCCGAACTGCTGCATCAGCATCTGGTTGGCGTCGACGTCGATCTTGGCGAGCAGGAAGCGCCCGGCGTACTCGACGGCCAGCCGCTCCAGGACCGGGCTCAGCTGCTTGCAGGGCTGACACCACTCGGCCCAGAAGTCGATGACGACGGGTACTTCGGCGGACCGCTGCAGGACATCGCGCTCGAAGCCCGCCTCATCGACGTCGATGACGAGATCGGCCGGGGCGACGGCACCCGTGCCACCCTGCCGGGCGGCCTCGGCGCGCGTCTGCTCGGCCTTGGCCTTGGCCTCCTGGGCCGCCTTCACCGCGGCGAGGTCGACGACGCCGCTCATGGACATGTTCCGTGGCTGCATGCGTCTATCCTCCCCCGTCACCGCGTCGGAATGAAAAAACAGTGCGTGCGGGCGCCGGGTCCCCACCCCACGCCCCGTGGTCGCCGCTCGTGTACGTCCCTCACGAGCTTTCGCTACGAGTCGTAGCGTAATGCCATGCGGGCCCCGCGCGACACCACCCCGCGGTGATCTCCCTCACGGCCGCACAGTTCCCGCCGGTTATGGTCGGGGGATGCAGAGCCGCACTCCCGCCAGCCGTACCGGGCGCCCGCGCAGCGCCGCCGCGGACACCGCGATCCTGGCCGCGACCCGGGAGGCGCTGGTGGAACTGGGCTGGTCCAAGCTCACTCTGGGGGACGTGGCGACGCGGGCCGGAGTGGCGAAGACGACGCTGTACCGCCGCTGGGCCGGCAAGCCGGAGCTGGTGTGCGACGCGGTCGCGGAACTCTTCGACGAGCTGGAACTCCCCGACCGGGGCAGCCTGGCCGCCGACATCGAGGGCGTGGTCCTGCAGTTCGCGGCCATCCTGGCGCGCCCGGAGGCGAAAAGTGGCCTGATGGCGGTGGTCGCCGAGTCCACCCGCGACGACGCCCTGCGCGAGCGGATCCGCGCCTCCATCGTGCAGCGCCAGATGCGCCTGGTCCTGGAGGGCCGCGCCCGGGCCCAGGGGCGGGGCGAACTCCCTGCGGAACCGGATCCGGAGGAGTCCGCCCGCACGGTGGACCTGATCTTCGACATGGTCGCGGGTGCGGTGGTGCACCGCACCCTGGTGAGCGGCAAGCCGGCGGACGAGGAGTGGGTGCGCAGCTTCACCCGGGTGCTGCTGCTGGGCCTGACCGCTCAGCCGATCGGGTGATGCGGGGGGCCAGGGGACGGAGCCCCGGCGCCCCGCACGAGCCGACGGCGCCTAGTGCTGCGACCGCACTAGAAGCCGGCCGGTTCGGTGTACACGCCCCACTCGTCGCGCAGCACCCCGCAGATCTCGCCCAGCGTCGCCTCGGCCCGCACGGCGTCCAGCATCGGCTCGATCATGTTGGAGCCGTCCCGCGCGGCGGCCAGCATCCCGTCCAGCGCCGTCCGCACCGCGGACTCGTCCCGCGCGGCCTTCCGCTCGGCGAGCACCCGCACCTGCTCCCGCTCCACCTCGTGGCTCACCCGGAGGATCTCCAGATCCCCGGTGACGGACCCGGTGGCGACGTTGACGCCGACGACCTTCTTGTCGCCCTTCTCCAGCGCCTGCTGGTAGCGGAAGGCGGACTCGGCGATCTCGCCGGTGAACCAGCCGTCCTCGATCCCGCGCAGGATGCCGGAGGTGATCGGCCCGATGGGGTGCTGTCCGTCGGGGTGTGCCCTGAGCCCGCGCTCCCTGATCTGCTCGAAGATCTTCTCCGCGTCGGCCTCGATCCGGTCCGTCAGCTGCTCGACGTACCACGAACCGCCCAGCGGGTCGGCCACGTTGGCGACCCCGGTCTCCTCCATCAGCACCTGCTGGGTGCGCAGCGCGATCTCCGCGGCCTGCTCGCTGGGCAGCGCCAGCGTCTCGTCGAGCGCATTGGTGTGCAGCGAGTTGGTCCCGCCGAGAACAGCCGCCAGCGCCTCCACGGCCGTACGGACGACGTTGTTGTACGGCTGCTGGGCCGTCAGCGACACACCGGCCGTCTGCGTGTGGAACCGCAGCCACTGGGCCTTCTCGCTCCGGGCGCCGTACACGTCCCGCATCCAGCGCGCCCAGATCCGGCGCGCGGCGCGGAACTTGGCGATCTCCTCGAAGAAGTCCACGTGCGCGTCGAAGAAGAAGGACAGACCCGGCGCGAAGACGTCCACGTCGAGTCCGCGGGAGAGCCCCAGCTCCACGTACCCGAACCCGTCGGCGAGGGTGTAGGCCAGCTCCTGCGCGGCCGTGGCCCCCGCCTCCCGGATGTGGTAGCCGGAGACCGACAGCGGCTTGTAGTCGGGGATCCCGGCGCTGGTGTACTCCATCAGGTCGCCGATGAGGCGCAGATGCGGCTCGGGCTGGAAGAGCCACTCCTTCTGCGCGATGTACTCCTTGAAGATGTCGGTCTGGAGCGTGCCGTTGAGGACCGACGGATCGACGCCCTGCCGCTCCGCGGCGACCAGGTACATGCAGAAGACGGGCACGGCGGGCCCGCTGATGGTCATGGAGGTGGTGACGTCCCCGAGCGGGATGTCCTTGAACAGCACCTCCATGTCGGCGGCCGAGTCGATGGCGACACCGCAGTGCCCCACCTCGCCGAGCGAGCGCGGGTCGTCCGAATCGCGCCCCATGAGCGTCGGCATGTCGAAGGCGACGGACAGACCCCCGCCGCCCGCGGCCAGGATCATCTTGTACCGCTCGTTGGTCTGCTCGGCGTTGCCGAACCCGGCGAACTGCCGGATCGTCCAGGTACGCCCGCGGTAGCCGGTCGGATGGAGCCCGCGCGTGAAGGGGTACTCCCCGGGCCAGCCGATCCGCTCGAATCCCTGGTAGGTGTCGCCCGGGCGGGGCCCGTACACCGGCTCCACGGGATCGCCGGAGAGCGTGGTGAAGTCAGCGTCGCGCTTGCGCGCGGCGTCGTAGCGGGCCTGCCAGCGTCGGCGGCCCTCCTCGATGGCGTGAGCGTCCATACTATCGAATTTACTTGGACGTCCTAGTAAATGTCGATGGCTGACCGCCGCACGATGTCCGTACGGCGGTGAGACGCGTTACACCTTGGCGGCGGCCGGGGCCTGGTGGGCCACCTTGGCCTCCAGCTCGCGGCTGATCCTCCGCTCGACGAAGAAGGCGGCCGTCGGGATCGTCCCCGCGAGCAGCACCCACAGCTGCCTGCCAATCGGCATCTTCGTCTTGGAGCCCAGGTCGAAGGCGACGACGAGGTAGACGACGTACAGCCAGCCGTGGGCGATGGCGACGACCCGGGTGACGTCCGCCGCGCCGTCGATGTGGAGCCCGTACTTCGCGATCATGCTCAGGCACAGCAGCACCAGAAGGACACCGGTGGTGTAGGCCATGACGCGGTAGCGGGTCAGCACGCTCTTCTTCATGGAGTCGAGCGTAACCACCCGTTCCGGGAGATCTTGGCCGGGGTCACTTGTCCTCGAAGTCGTGGGCCGCGACCCGCAGCGGACGGAGCATCGCGAAGATCTCCGCGCACTCCTCCGCGTCGTACACCCCGAGGCCGAAGTCCATCGCCATCAGGTCACGCGTGGCCGCGTCGACCACCTCGCGGCCCTTGTCGGTGATGACGGCGAGGGTGCCGCGGCCGTCGTTGGGGTTGGGCCGCCTGGCGACCAGCCCGGACTTCACCAGCCGGTCGACGGTGTTCGTCACCGATGTGGGATGCACCATCAGCCGCTCGCCGATCTTCGACATCGGCAGCTCTCCGGCCTTGGAGAAGGTGAGCAGCACCAGCGCCTCGTAGCGTGCGAACGTCAGTCCGTACGGCTTGACCACCGCGTCCACCTCGGCGAGCAGGATCTGCTGGGCCCGCATGATCGAGGTGATCGCGGCCATCGACGGCACGCTTCCCCAGCGCTGCTTCCAGAGCTCGTCGGCACGGGCGATGGGGTCGAAGGGGAGACTGAGAGGCTTCGGCACGGCACCAGACCCTACCGGCCAGTCATATTCCGGGCAGCCCCGTCTCGGCTTTCGGTCGCCCGGGCCGCCACGGCCAGCGCGCAGCAGCACAGCACGCCCGCCGCACCGGCCCCGGCGACGGCCGTACGCACCCCCGCCACCTGCGCCGCCGCACCGGCCAGCGCCATGCCGACGCCCTGGACGGTCATCAGCCCTCCGTGCAGCACGGTCATGGACCGCCCGCGCAGTTCCTCCGGCACGGCTCGCACGAACCACTGGTCCAGGCCCAGGGTGTACGCGGCTGCGGCCCCGGACAGCAGCAGAAGCAGCAGGGACAGGGCGAGCCCGGGACGCAGGGCGTACCCGAGGTAGGGCAGCAGGCTCAGGCAGAGCAGCGGGAGGGCGACGCGTTCACGGGCCTGCGGCCCCAGCCGGGCCCCGGCGAACAGCTCGCCCGCCACCGTGCCGGCGGGCAGGGCGCACATCAGCACTCCGAGGCCCGCGGAGCCGCTGCCCAGGTCGTCGGCGTACGGCGCCGCCAGCGCCTCGGGGACGACGGAGAACGCGGCCGGAACCCAGAACATGAGCAGCAGCACGCGCACGCGAGGGCCGGCGAGCAGCGGGCGCAGGCCCGGCGCGGTGTCCGTGCCCCGGCGCGCACGGGCGGGGCGGCGCCGGGTGCCGCAGCGCAGCAGCACCGTCGAGGCGAGGAAGGTGCTCACGGTGATCAGCAGGGCGTGGCGCGGGCCGACGACGGTGAGCAGCAGCCCGCCGAGGCCGTAGCCGGTGAGCAGGGCGCTCTGGGCGACAATCCGCAGCAGGGAGCGGCCGAGGACGAACAGGTCGCCGTCGCCGAGGACGTCGGCCAGCGTGGCCATGCGGGTGCCGGAGAACACCGGCGAGACGACGGCGAGCGCGCAGCGCAGCGCGAGCAGCAGGCCGATACCGGTTCCCGGCGCGGTCATGAGGGCCGCACAGGCCGCGCACACCAGGTCGCAGGCCACCAGCACCCGCCGGGCGGGGAAGCGGTCGGCGAGGGGCGCGAGCAGGGCGCCGCCGACGGCGTACGGCAGGAAGCCGAGCGCGAAGGTGAGCGCGCTCAGCAGGGGCGAGCGCGTGAGGTCGTAGACGAGGACCGACAGCGCGATCTCGCTGACGATCACGCCGAGCATGGACAGCACATGGGCGGCGAAGACGGCCCGGAACTCGGGCACGGCGAAGACACGGCCGTAGCCGGCGGACGCCGGGGCGGTCTGGGTGGGTGCGGACATGCCGGGCAGCGTGCCGCGCACGGGACGGGACGCCGTAGAGTTTCGGCCCCAGCCGAATCTTCCCGGGGGTGGGCATGGCGTCGCGACTTCGCTTCGGCGACGACGACTTCCTGCGCTGCCGGTTCGCGATCTCGCCGCTGTGGGAGACGCAGGAGGCGGTGCGCACCCTGAGACGGCCGGACCGGCACGCCTACCAGGCGCCCTGGCTGCGGCGGATCAGGGACGCGGCCGCCTCTGTCGACCTGAGTCCGCTGTGGCTGCTGATGCCGCGGCGGGGGCACTCCCCGGACTGGCTGGGCGCGCCACCCCTCGGACCGGCCGCCACGTTCGAGGAGGAGATCACGGCCGTGCGGGCGTCCGACCCGGAAGCCGCTCGCGAGGACACCGCCCGCGCGCTGGCCTGCACACCCGGTGCGCTCCACTCCCCGCGCGGGCGGGCCTGGCTGGCGGATCCGGTACGGATGGTCCGGGAACTGGCGGACGCCATGGAAGCGGCCTGGCAGGCGCTGATCGCACCCGACTGGCCCCGGCTGCGGGCCCTGCTGGAGGCGGACGTGGCCTTCCACTCCCGCCGGCTGGCCGAGGTGGGGCTCGGCACGCTGCTGCCGGAGCTGGACGACCGCCTCTCCTGGGACGGCCGTACGCTGGCCCTCGCCCTGCACGTCGAGTACGCCCGCGACCTCGACGGACAGGGCCTGGTCCTGATGCCGAGCGTGTTCTCGTGGCCCGACGTGATCACCGGCTTCGACCCGCCGTGGCAGCCCACGCTGGTCTACCCCGCCCGGGGCATCGCCGGCCTGTGGAGCGAGCCGGGCGCACGGGCGCCCGAGGCCCTGGCGCGACTGCTGGGCCGCAACCGGGCCCGGGTGCTGGCCGCGCTGGACGAGCCGGCGAGCACCGGCGCCCTCGCACACCGGCTGGGCCTGGCCGCGTCATCGGTCTCGTCCCACCTGACGGTCCTGCGCGACGCGGGCCTCCTCACCGCGCGGCGTTACGGCCACCAGGTGCTGTACGAAAGGACGCCGTTGGGGCTCGCCCTCACCGGCTCCGCGTAGGACGGCCGGTCTCGAGGGTCGCGGGGAACCGCGCGATCGACCACGACGACCCGCACCCGGCGGCGCACCGGACCCCCTCTCGCATCGGCCGAGCCGACGGAGTCACCCGTACGCCTCGAGCCGGCGCAGCACCCGCGGCGTACGCGCACGGGTGACCGGCGCCCGCAGACACCGCCGGGCCGCAGGCGTCCCGGCGAGCGGCGCCTTGAAGACCGCGAGCGACCCGGCGACGACCAGGACCAGCGGGCACAGGTACGCCACGGTGGCCGCGAAGGAGCCGAAGAGCCGCAGCAGCGACTCCAGCCCCAGCCCGGTCAGGCACACCGTGAGGACCAGCGCGCGGACCACCAGCTCGACCAGCCAGTTGACCAGGGCCCGTTCGGGAGTGATCCCCCGCTCCAGCCAGAGGCGGAGCCGGTCGAAGGACCATGCCGTCGCCCAGCCCGTCAGCGGCCGCAGCAGCACCCGGTCGGCGACCGAGCCGCACGTGCCTCCGCGGGCGCGGTACTCGCACCCGGTGAGCAGGCGCACGCCCTGCGCGTCGGGTACATAGCGCCAGTAGGCGCTCACCTCGGTGATCGGGGAGAGCGGATGCGAGGAGGAGTACCGCACGGCGCACACGCGCGTGCCGTCGGGGCGGTCCCGCTCGCCGGCCGCGACGCCGTTGCCGGGCACGGTGAGCAGGGGAAGCACGCGCCAGGTGCAGGCGAAGCGACGCGGCTCGCCCGCCGTGCCCGGCAGCGGCTCGATGGACTTGAAGCGGAGGTCCCAGCGCAGGCGCGTGACGGGGTCCTGGGTGCGCGCCCACAGCTCTTCGAGGTCGGCGCGTATGTGTGTCTCTCTGTAGAGACCCATGGTGTTCCCCCAGGCCAGAACGTGAATTCGAGCGATCGCTCGGGTGATCAGGAGGGGAAAGTACACCTCCCCGGGCAACCGCTCAAAAAGGGGCCCGCTACTGCGCCAGATGGCGTTCGACGGTCTCGACCTTGGAGGTGAGCCCGTCGGTCACGCCGGGGCGGATGTCTGCCTTGAGGACGAGCGAGACACGCGGGGCGCGCTCCTCCACAGCGGCGACGGCGCGCCTGACGACGTCCATGACCTCGTCCCACTCGCCCTCGACGGAGGTGAACATGGCGTCGGTGCGGTGGGGCAGCCCGGAATCGCGGACCACCCGGACGGCGTCGGCGACGTACTCCCCCACGTCCTCACCGACACCGAGGGGCGTCACGGAGAAGGCGACGATCATGCGTTGACCACCCCTTCCTTGCGGGCGCGGGCCGCGATGACGGCGTCCTCGGCCTCGCGGCGCAGCCTGCGCTCGGCGAAGAAGCCCCCGGTGGGCAGCACCGAGAGGACGAAGTAGAGGGCGGCGGTCTTCAGCGGCCACTTGGTGCGGTTCCAGGCGTCCGCCCAGAAGATCACGTACAGGACGAACAGGACGCCGTGGACCGCGCCCATCACGGGGACCGCGTTGAAGTCGGTGGTCCGCTTGAGCACCGAGCAGACGAGGAGGACCAGGAAGGACACGGCCTCCGGGGCCGAGACCAGGCGGAGGCGGCGGAGGGCGGTGGCGGTCTTGATGTCCACGGATCACCTTCGGTGGGAGTTTTCCCGACGGTCTGCGGTTACGGTCCGTCGGCGGCGGGCTGCGGTTTGTGAACGCACGCACAAGCGTCCCCCATTGTGGCAAACGGCGGCCCTGGGGGTCCGCTCAGGGTCGGTATCCACCCACGGGCCCTGTTCCGTCCACCCGCGGCGCCGCTACTTTCGCTGCGTGGCGATGTTCCGACTTCAAGGCAGCAAGGTGCTCGCCGTCGACATGACCGGGGACGCCGTGAAGGCGAAGAACGGCTCGATGGTCGCGTACGACGGGCAGATGAGCTTCAAGAAGCTCACCGGTGGAGGCGAGGGGCTGCGCGGGATGGTGACCCGGCGGCTCACCGGCGAGCAGATGACGGTGATGGAGGTGAAGGGGCACGGCACGTGCTGGTTCGCGGACCGGGCGACCGAGATCAACCTGGTGAGCCTTCAGGGCGAGAAGCTGTACGTGGAGTCGAGCAACCTGCTCGTGACGGACGCGGGTCTGCGCACGGGCACGACGTTCACCGGGCTGCGCGGCGCCTCGCAGGGCAACGGGCTGTTCACGACGACGGTCGAGGGACATGGACAGGCGGCGATCATGTCGGACGGGCCGGCGGTCGTGCTCCGGGTCAGCCCGCAGTACCCGCTCATCGTCGATCCGGGCGCCTACATCGCCCACCAGGGCAACGTCCGGCAGTCCTTCCAGTCCGGTGTGACGTTCCGCACGTTCCTCGGGGAGGGCGGCGGCGAGGCCTTCCAGATCCGCTTCGAGGGCGACGGACTGGTGTACGTGCAGCCGAGCGAGCGGAACACGATCGCGGGGGATCTGTAGACATGGCGTTCCGGGAGATCAACTCCAAGATGGTCGAGGCGACCGTGCTGCCCGGGCAGCGGCTGTTCAGCCAGCGCGGGGCGATGCTCGCCTACCGGGGGGACGTGTCCTTCACACCGAACATCCAGGGCGGCCAGGGCGGGCTGATGTCCATGATCGGGCGCCGGGTGTCGGGCGAGGCGACGCCGCTGATGACCGTGGAGGGCAGCGGCACCGTCTTCTTCGGGCACGGCGGCCACCACGTCCACGTCATCAACCTCTCCGGCGACACCCTCTACGTCGAGGCCGACCGGCTGCTCGCCTTCGAGGGCACGCTCCGCCAGGGCACGATGTTCATGGGCTCGCAGGGCGGGGTGATGGGCCTGGTCCGCGGCCAGGTCACCGGTCAGGGCCTGTTCACCACCACCCTGCAGGGCCAGGGCTCCGTCGCCGTGATGGCGCACGGCGGCGTCTTCGAGATCCCGGTCACCCCCCAGCGGCCGGTGCACGTCGACCCGCAGGCGTACGTCGCCCATCACGGCGAGGTCCGCAACAGACTGTCCGCCGCGCTCGGCTGGCGCGAGATGGTGGGCCGCGGTTCCGGAGAGGCCTTCCAGCTGGAGCTGAGCGGCAACGGCACGGTGTTCGTCCAGGCGTCGGAGGAAAAGCTGTGAGCGCGTACGGAGGCACCTACGGCACCCCCGCCGGCCCGGTGGTGCACGACCCGATGACCCTGCCCGCCGACGACAACGTGAACAAGTACACGTTCTGTGTCGAGCTCAAGAGCGGGCAGTGGTTCCTGCAGAAGGGGAAGATGATCGCCTACTACGGGGCGATCGAGTTCAACGGCATCGGACACGGCCGACTCGACCGAATTGTCCGTACGGCATTCCATTCGCCACTGCACGCGAGCGACTGGGTCGTGGCAGGGGGCTCGGGCAAGATGCTCCTCGCCGACCGGGCGTTCGACGTCAACTCCTACGACCTGGACGACGGGAACTTGACCATTCGCGCGGGCAATCTGCTCGCTTTTCAGCCAAGTCTCGCGCTGAAGCAATCGATCGTGCCGGGTTTTCTGACCCTTATCGGAACCGGAAAGTTCGTGGCGGCATCTAACGGGCCGGTGGTGTTCATGGAACCTCCGATCCGGGTCGACCCGCAGGCGCTCGTCGGTTGGGCCGACTGCCCGTCACCGTGCCATCACTACGACCACGGGTACCTGACGGGCGTATGGGGCGGTCTACGTGCGATGACGGGCCTCGGCGGGGCCTCCGGCGAGGAGCACCAGTTCGAGTTCGTGGGCGCCGGCACGGTGCTGCTGCAGTCGACGGAGACCCTCATGCAGGAGGCCGCGACGGGTGTCGTGCCGTCCGAACCGGGGGTACCCGGAGGTGGCGGAGCGGCACCGTCCGGACACGGTCCGCAACCGTCGGGTGCACCGCGCCTTCCCGGACAGCTGGGGGACCTCCAGCGTCGCTTCGGGCTGTGAGCGGTAGTCTGCGGAGTGTGACATCGAACGCGTGCGCACCGTCACACCACCCGAAGTAGTTCGCCATTCAACTTCTTAGGTAGACTTCATTCATGGAGACCGAGACGGCCACGCGCTGGCTGACCGATGCGGAGCAGTGCGCCTGGCGCACCCACCTGGAGGTCAACAGGCTGTTGACGTACCAACTGGAGAAGGATCTGCAGCCGTTCGGCCTGACTATGAACGACTACGAGATCCTCGTGAACCTGTCCGAGTCGGACGACGTGCGGATGCGGATGAGCGACCTGGCCTCCGCGACCCTGCAGTCCAAGAGCCGGCTCTCCCACCAGATCACGCGTATGGAGAACGCGAACCTGGTGCGCCGTGAGAACTGCGAGTCCGACCGTCGGGGCCTGTACGCCGTGCTGACCGAGCACGGCATGGAGACGATGAAGAAGGTGGCGCCCCATCACGTCGCCTCCGTGCGCCGGCACTTCATCGACCTGCTGTCGCCGGAGGCGCTGACGGAGCTGGACAAGGCGTTGAAGCCGATCGCCGAGCACCTGCGGGGGCAGCGGGGACGTCCCTGAGCCCGGCCGAGGAGGCAGGGGGCTGGGGCCGGGCGACCGGGGGGCGGCCGTCAGGCCTGCGGCGGGGCCTGTGTCAGGCCCGCCACCAGCTCGTCGGCCGCCCGGTAGGGATCCAGCTGACCGGCGGCGATCCGCTCCGCGAGGGCGGACAGGCGGCGGTCGCCGTGCAGGTCGCCGATGCGTTCGCGCAGGGCCGTGACGGCGATGGTCTCGACCTCGCGGGCCGCGCGGGCCCGGCGGCGCTCGGCGAGCACCCCGCGCTCCTCCATCCACGCGCGGTGCTTCTCCAGGGCCTCCACGACCTCGTCGACGCCCTCGGAGCGGGCCGCGACCGTCTTCACGATCGGCGGGCGCCAGTCGCCGGGGCCGCGGGCCTCGCCGAGGCCCAGCATGTGGTTCAGCTCGCGGGCGGTGGCGTCGGCGCCGTCCCGGTCGGCCTTGTTGACGACGTACACGTCGCCGATCTCCAGGATGCCCGCCTTCGCCGCCTGGATGCCGTCGCCCATACCGGGGGCCAGGAGGACGACGGAGGTGTCCGCCTGGGAGGCGATCTCCACTTCGGACTGGCCGACGCCGACCGTCTCGACCAGGATCACGTCGCAGCCGGCCGCGTCCAGGACGCGGATCGCCTGCGGCGCGGCCCAGGCCAGGCCGCCCAGATGGCCCCGGGTGGCCATGGAGCGGATGTAGACGCCGGGGTCGGAGGCGTGCTCCGACATGCGGACGCGGTCGCCGAGCAGGGCGCCTCCGGAGAACGGCGAGGACGGGTCGACGGCCAGGACGCCGACCCGCTTGCCCTGCTTGCGATACGCCGTGACGAGCGCGGAGGTCGAGGTCGACTTGCCGACCCCCGGTGAGCCCGTCAGGCCTACGACGTAGGCGTTGCCGGTCAGCGGGGCCAGCGCCGCCATGACCTCCCTGAGCTGCGGAGACGCCCCCTCCACGAGGGAGATCAGCCGGGCCACGGCCCGTGGCCGGCCTTCCCTGGCCTGGGCCACCAGAGAGGAGACGTCCTGCATCAAACAGCTCCGTTCACTTCGCGGCCGCACAACGGCCGACGTACGACGAAATCAGGGGTACAGCAGACCTCAGGCCTTCGGCACCCGCACGATCAGTGCGTCACCCTGGCCTCCGCCACCGCACAGCGCGGCCGCGCCGACGCCGCCGCCGCGCCGCTTGAGCTCCAGCGCCAGGTGCAGCACGAGACGGGCGCCGGACATGCCGATCGGGTGGCCCAGCGCGATCGCACCACCGTTCACGTTCACCTTTTCGGTGGACACGCCGAGGTCCTTCATCGACTGCACGGCGACCGCGGCGAAGGCCTCGTTGATCTCGATGAGGTCGAGGTCGGAGACCTCCAGGCCCTCCTTCTTCAGGGCGTGCAGGATGGCGTTGGACGGCTGGGACTGCAGGCTGTTGTCCGGGCCGGCCACGTTGCCGTGCGCGCCGATCTCGGCGAGCCACGTGAGGCCCAGCTCCTCGGCCTTGGCCTTGCTCATCACGACCACGGCCGCCGCACCGTCCGAGATCTGCGAGGAGGAGCCGGCGGTGATCGTGCCGTCCTTGCTGAAGGCCGGGCGGAGCTTGCCCAGGGACTCCGCGGTGGTGTCACCGCGGATGCCCTCGTCCTTGCTGAACAGGACCGGGTCGCCCTTGCGCTGCGGGATCTCCACCGGGGTGATCTCGGCCTCGTACAGGCCGTTCTTCTGCGCCGCGGCGGCCCGCTGGTGGGACAGCGCGGCGATCTCGTCCTGCTCGGCGCGGCCGATGCCGAGGCGGGTGTTGTGCTTCTCGGTGGACTCGCCCATGGCGATGCCCTCGAAGGAGTCGGTCAGACCGTCGTACGCCATGGCGTCGAGCATCTGGACCGCGCCGTACTTGAAGCCCTCGCGGGACTTCGGCAGCAGGTGCGGGGCGTTGGTCATGGACTCCTGGCCGCCGGCCACGACGATGTCGAACTCGCCGGCGCGGATCAGCTGGTCGGCCAGGGCGATGGCGTCGAGGCCGGACAGACACACCTTGTTGATGGTGAGCGCCGGGACGTTCATCGGGATGCCGGCCTTCACGGCCGCCTGGCGGGCCGGGATCTGGCCGGCGCCGGCCTGCAGCACCTGGCCCATGATCACGTACTGCACCTGGTCGCCGCCGATCCCCGCACGGTCGAGGGCGGCCTTGATCGCGAAGCCGCCCAGGTCGGCGCCGGAGAAGGACTTGAGGGAGCCCAGCAGTCGTCCCATGGGCGTACGTGCGCCCGCGACGATCACCGAGTTGTTCGTTCCAGAAGGCATGAGCTGCGATCCCCTTACCGGCCTGCCCAGGCCGAGGAGTGAACGAGGGTTTACTTCGAATGTACTGATGGCACTCCGTGCCGTCATCGGGCCGTCGGTGTGATCGCGCGCACGTTGCGTAACCACCGCCGTAGCGCTGCACTGAATCCATGCTGACGCGAATCGACCACATCGGGATCGCCTGCCACGACCTCGACGCCACTGTCGAGTTCTACCGGGCGACGTACGGCTTCGAGGTGTTCCACACCGAGGTCAACGAGGAGCAGGGCGTGCGCGAGGCCATGCTCAAGATCAACGAGACGTCGGACGGCGGCGCCTCCTACCTCCAGCTGCTGGAACCGACCCGCGAGGACTCCGCGGTCGGCAAGTGGCTGGCCAAGAACGGGGAGGGCGTCCACCACATCGCCTTCGGCACGGCGGACGTGGACGGGGACGCCGCCGACATCCGGGGCAAGGGCGTGCGCGTGCTCTACGACGAGCCGCGACGTGGTTCCATGGGGTCACGGATCACCTTCCTGCACCCCAAGGATTGCCACGGTGTCCTGACAGAACTGGTCACTTCGGCCCCTGTTGAGTCCCCTGAGCACTGACCCCCGTACATAAGGGCCGGTAGGGTTGGGGGCGGTCGTCCCTCAAACAGGGACGACCGCATGCCGGGGTCCGGGTTTCGGGGGACGAGCGTCGGGGCAGCAGCCCGTGCTCCGCCGTTGATCTGACACCATTCCCCGGGGGCCCCGTTCGGCGGAGGACGAGGCTCGTTGGAGAAGCTGACCAGGGGACGGATGGGACCGCGCAGTGCGGGGCTACGAGAGCCAGGAGCGAGAGCCGGCGGCTGACGTCGACCACCTCTCTCGGTTCGAGGCCGAGATGAAGCGGCTGAAGACCGAGCGGGAAAAGGCGATCCAGCACGCCGATGACCTCGGCTACCAGGTCGAGGTGCTGCGCGCCAAGCTGCACGAGGCGCGCCGCACCCTGATGACCCGGCCCGCCTTCGACGGCGGTGACATCGGCTATCAGGCCGAGCAATTGCTCCGCAATGCCCAGATGCAGGCCGACCAGCTGCGCCAGGACGCCGAGCGGGAGCTGAGCCAGGCCCGCGCGCAGACCCAGCGCATCCTGCAGGAGCACGCCGAGCAGGCCGCCCGGCTCCAGGCGGAGCTGCACCAGGAGGCGGTGACCCGGCGCCAGCAGCTCGACCAGGAGCTGGCCGAGCGCCGCGCCACCGTCGAGTCGCACGTCAATGAGAACGTGGCCTGGGCGGAGCAGCTGCGCGCCCGCACCGAGCAGCAGGCCCGCCGGCTGCTGGAGGAGTCCCGCGCGGAGGCCGAGCAGGCGCTGACCGCCGCCCGCGCGGAGGCCGAGCGGCTGACCCGGGAGGCCCGGGAGCGGCTGCAGAACGACGCCGAGGCGGCCCGCGCCGAGGCCGAGCAGCTTCTGCGCCGTGCCCGCACGGACGCCGAGCGGCTGCTGAACGCCGCCTCCACGCAGGCTCAGGAGGCCACCGACCACGCCGAGCGGCTGCGCACCGACGCGGTCGGCGAGTCCGACGCCGCCCGCCGGCAGGCCGCCGAGCTGAGCCGGGCCGCCGAGGAGCGGATGGCCGCGGCGGAGGAGGCGCTGCGCAAGGCGCAGACCGAGGCCGAGAAGCTGCAGACGGAGGCCAAGGAGGCCGCCACCAAGGCCCTCGCGAGCGCCGAGGCCGCGGGCGAGGCGCGCACGCGCACGGCCAAGGAGCAGGTCGCCCGGCTGGTCGAGGAGGCCACCAAGGAGGCCGAGCAGACCAGGTCCGAGGCCGAGCAGCTGGTCGCGGACGCCCGCGCCGAGGCCGAGAAGATCGTCGCCGAGGCCTCCGAGAAGGCCCGCACGATCACCGCCGAGGAGAGCGCGACCCAGCTGTCCAAGGCCGCCAAGACCGCGGAGGACGTGCTCAACAAGGCGTCCGAGGAGGCCAAGCGGACCACCAGGGCCGCCGCCGAGGAGGCCGAGCGGATCCGCACCGAGGCCGAGGCCGAGGCCGACCGGCTGCGTGCCGAGGCGCACGACATCGCCGAGCAGCTCAAGGGTGCGGCCAAGGACGACACCAAGGAGTACCGCGCCAAGACGGTCGAGCTGCAGGAGGAGGCCCGCCGGCTGCGCGGCGAGGCCGAGCAGCTGCGCGCCGACGCGGTCGCCGAGGGCGAGTCGATCCGCGCCGAGGCCCGCCGGGAGGCGGTCGCGCAGATCGAGGAGGCGGCCAGGTCCGCCGAGGAGCTGCTGGCCAAGGCCAAGGCGGACGCCGACGAGCTGCGGCAGAGCGCGACCACCGACAGCGAGAAGGTCCGCACCGAGGCCATCGAGCGGGCCACGGCCCTGCGCCGGCAGGCGGACGAGACCCTGGACCGTGCCCGCAAGGAGGCCGAGCGGCTGCGCGCCGAGGCCACCGAGCAGGCCGAGGCGGCTCGGACGGACGCCGAGAGTGCCGCGCGCGAGCTGCGCGAGGAGACCGAGCGCGCCGTCGAGGCCCGCCGTCTGGAGGCCGCCGAGGAGCTCAGGCGGCTGCAGACCGAGACGCAGGAGCGGCTGGAGTCGGCCGAGCAGGCGCTCACGGACGCCCGTGAGGAGGCCGCCCGGATCCGCCGCGAGGCCGCCGAGGAGGCCGAGCGGCTGCGCGCCGAGGCCGCCGAGCGGATCCGCGCGCTCCAGCAGCAGGCCGAGGCCGAGGCCGACCGGCTGCGCACCGAGGCCGCCGCCGACGCGTCCGCCTCCCGCGCCGAGGGCGAGGCCGTCGCCGTACGACTGCGCAGCGAGGCCGCCGCCGAGGCCGAGCGGCTGAAGGTGGAGGCCCAGGACACCGCCGACCGGGTGCGCGCGGAGGCGCAGGCGGCCGCCGAGCGGCTCGGCGCGGAGGCGTCCGAGACGCTGGCCGCCGCCCAGGAGGAGGCCGTACGGCGCCGCCGCGAGGCCGAGGAGACCCTCGGTTCCGCACGGGCCGAGGCGGACCAGGAGCGCGAGCGGGCCCGCGAGCAGAGCGAGGAGCTGCTGGCCTCGGCGCGCAAGCGCGTGGACGAGGCGCAGACCGAGGCGACCCGGCTGGTCGAGGAGGCCGACCGGCGCGCCACCGAGATGGTGTCCGCCGCCGAGCAGCACGCCCAGCAGGTCCGGGACTCCGTCGCCGGGCTGCACGAGCAGGCGCAGGAGGAGATCACCGGGCTGCGCTCGGCCGCCGAGCACGCGGCGGACCGTACGAGGCGGGAGGCCGAGGAGGAGGCGGACCGGGTCCGCGCCGACGCCTACGCCGAGCGGGAGCGGGCGAGCGAGGACGCCTCACGGATCCGCCGCGAGGCGAGCGAGGAGTCGGAGGCCGCCAAGGCGCTGGCCGAGCGTACGGTCGCGGAGGCGATGGCGGAGGCCGAGCGGCTGCGCGCGGACGCCGGCGACTACGCCCAGCGGGTGCGCACCGAGGCCTCGGACGCGCTCGCCGAGGCGGACCAGGCGGCGGCCCGCACCCGGGCGGACGCCCGCGAGGACGCCAACCGGATCCGTTCGGACGCGGCGACCCAGGCGGACACCCTCATCACCGAGGCCCGCAGTGAGGCCGAGCGGCTGCAGACCGAGACGATCGCGGAGGCCGAGCGGCTGCAGACGGAGACCGTCGCCGAGGCGGACCGGGTGCGCGCGGAGGCTCTGGCGGCCGCCGAGCGGATGATCGGGGAGGCCACCGGCGAGGCCGAGCGGCTGCGCGCCGAGGCCGCCGAGACGGTCGGCTCGGCCCAGCAGCGCGCCGAGCGGATGCGGGCGGAGGCCGAGCAGGTCAGGGCGGCCGCCGAGGCCGAGGCCGAACGGCTCGTCAACTCCGCGCGCCAGGAGGCGGAGCGGACGCTGGACGAGGCCCGCAAGGAGGCCAACAAGCGGCGTTCGGAGGCGGCCGAGCAGGTCGACACCCTCATCACGGAGACCACGGCCGAGGTCGACAAGCTGCTCGGCGAGGCGCGGGAGCAGGCCCTCAAGACCACCGCGGACGCCGAGTCCCAGGCCGACACGATGGTCGGAGCGGCGCGTGCCGAGGCCGAGCGGATCGCCTCCGAGGCGACCATCGAGGGCAACTCGATGGTCGAGAAGGCCCGTACGGACGCCGACGAGCTGCTGGTCGGCGCCCGCCGGGACGCCACCGCGATCAGGGAGCGCGCGGAGGAACTGCGCGACCGGATCACCACCGAGATCGAGGAGCTGCACGAGCGGGCCCGCCGCGAGGCCGCCGAGACCATGAAGTCCACCGGCGACCGCTGCGACGCGCTCATCAAGGCCGCCGAGGAGCAGCTGCAGAAGGCCCAGGCGAAGGCCAAGGAGCTGGTGTCGGATGCCAACTCCGAGGCGGGCAAGGTCCGCATCGCCGCCGTCAAGAAGGCGGAGGGGCTGCTCAAGGAGGCCGAGCAGAAGAAGGCCAGCCTCGTCAAGGAGGCCGAGGAGCTCAAGGCCGAGGCGATCCGCGAGGCCCGGCGCACGGTCGAGGAGGGCAAGCGCGAGCTGGAGATCCTGGTGCGCCGGCGCGAGGACATCAACGCCGAGATCTCCCGGGTCCAGGACGTCCTGGAGGCGCTGGAGTCGTTCGAGGCGCCGACGGGGGGCAAGGACGGGGCGGTCAAGGCCGGCGCGACGGTGGGCGCCCCCCGATCGGGTGGCAAGTCGTCAGAGGGCTAACCTGAGCGGAGCGTTCCGGTAACGTCTGGGGGCTTTGCCCGACTCTTTGGCAAGCCGCCCGGCGGTCAGCCACTCAAAAGAGGTGCCATTCTCCAGATCAAAACCGTATCCGCTCGATGACACACCGCTTCGGCCCCTAGGATTCCCCTTATCACCTCACCGGTCTCATTCGACAGGAACCCCATGAGCGACACTTCCCCCTACGGCTTCGAGCTTGTGCGGCGTGGGTACGACCGCGCTCAGGTGGACGAACGTATCTCCAAGCTCGTCTCCGACCGTGACAGCGCTCTCGCCCGCATCACCGCCCTGGAGAAGCGCATCGAGGAGCTCCACCTCGAGACGCAGAACGCCCAGGCCCAGGTCACCGACGCCGAGCCGTCGTACGCGGGTCTCGGCGCGCGGGTCGAGAAGATCCTGCGCCTGGCCGAGGAAGAGGCCAAGGAACTGCGTGAGGAGGCCCGGCGGGCGGCCGAGCAGCACCGCGACCTCGCCGAGTCGGCGGCCCAGCAGGTCCGCAACGACGCCGAGTCCTACGCCGCGGAGCGCAAGGCCAAGGCCGAGGACGAGGGCGTCCGGATCGTCGAGAAGGCGAAGGGCGAGGCCGCCCAGCTGCGCAGCGAGGCGCAGAAGGACGCGCAGTCCAAGCGCGAGGAGGCCGATGCCCTCTTCGAGGAGACCCGCGCCAAGGCCGCGCAGGCCGCAGCCGACTTCGAGACGAACCTCGCCAAGCGCCGCGAGCAGTCCGAGCGCGACCTGGCCTCGCGTCAGCAGAAGGCCGAGAAGCGCCTCGCCGAGATCGAGCACCGCGCCGAGCAGCTCCGTCTGGAGGCGGAGAAGCTGCGCACCGACGCCGAGCGCCGCGCCCGCCAGACGGTGGAGACGGCCCAGCGTCAGGCCGAGGACATCGTGGCCGACGCCAACGCCAAGGCCGACCGCATCCGGTCGGAATCCGAGCGCGAGCTGGCGGCCCTCACCAACCGCCGCGACAGCATCAACGCCCAGCTGACCAACGTCCGCGAGATGCTGGCCACGCTGACCGGTGCCGCGGTGGCCGCGGCCGGCACGTCCACCGACGACGAGCCGATCTCCCGCGGCGTTCCGGCGCAGCAGTCCCGGTAACCGCCCGCAGGTCACGGTGAAGGCCCGCATTCCCCCCGGGGAGTGCGGGCCTTCGCCATGCCGCTACCGGAACGCCGGCAGGTTGCGCGCGACCCACGCGCCGAAGGGGGCGGCCGGGCGGCGCAGGACGGCCGTGACGTCGGGGCCGGTCCTCCGCTCGGCCGGAAGCGGTGCACCGAGGACGTCGAGCGTGCCGCTGACGGCCTCCTCCGGCATGAACCGGCTCATGTGGGCGTGCGCGTCCTCGCGGGAGAGTTCCACGAAGGCCACCTCCTCCCCCAGCGCCTCGGAGATGACCGCGGCCTGCCCGCGCGGGCTGATCGGCTCGGGGCCGGTCAGCTCGTAGGCGCGGCCCGCGTGTCCGTCCTCGCGCAGTACGGCCGCGGCGACCGCGGCGACGTCCGCGGGGTCGATCACGGGCAGTGCCACGTCCCCGAAGGGGGCGAAAACCGTGCGCCGGGTGCGCACCGACTCGGCCCAGGCGAGCGCGTTGGAGGCGAAAGCCCCGGGACGCAGGACGGTGCAGCTGTGCCCGGATGTGCGCACCGCCGCCTCGAACTCACGCAGCCGGGCGTGCGAGGGCGCCGCCGGGCGGGTGGCGCCGACCTGCGAGGAGAGCAGAACGACCTGCTCGACGCCGGCGTCCGTGACCGCCTCCAGAAGGGCGTCCGGGCTCTCGCCCCGGCTGTTGAGCTCCCCGCCCAGCAGGAGGAACAGGGCCCGGGCTCCCCGGAGCGCGACCCGCATGCTCCGCGCGTCCCCGACGTCGGCCCTGGCCCACCGGACGCCTGCCGTGGCGTGTGCGGGCTGTGGGCGCCGCGAGACCGCCACCACCTCCTCCCCCGCCTCGGCCAGCAGCTCCACCAGCACCCGCCCGACGTTGCCGGTCGCACCCGTCACCGTGATCATCGCGAACCCCCGTAGTGAGTTAGTTGACTGACTTGTAAGTTACCACGCACCCGCCGGGGGCTGTCTATAGTCAGTTGGGTGACCAACTCAGTGAATCGGCGGGCGCGGGCCTCGCAGAAGCGCCGGCGGCTCACGGCGGCCGCGGCCCGGGTCCTGCACGAGCAAGGGGTCGAGCGCACCACCCTCGCCGACATCGCGCGCGAGGCCGAGGTCCCCGTCGGCAACGTCTACTACTACTTCAAGACCAAGGACGAGCTGGTGCGGGCGGCACTCGGTGAGCACAGCGCGCAGCTGGACGACCTCACCGGCCGGCTGGACCGGCTGCCCGGCCCGCGCGAGCGCCTCAGAGCGCTGGTCGAGGCCTGGGTCGAGCAGCGCGACGTCGCCGCCCGCTACGGCTGCCCGACCGGCACCCTGACCGTGGAACTCGACAAGCGCGCCGACGGCACCCTCGACGCGGAGGCCGGCGCGGTGATCCGGCAGCTGCTGGACTGGGCCGGACGCCAGTTCCGCGAGCTGGGCCTCGCCGAACCCGACGACCTGGCCCTCACCCTCGTCTCCGCCTACCAGGGCATGTCCCTGCTGGCCAACGCCCTGCGCGACCCGGACGTCATGACCCGCCAGGGAGCCCGCCTGCTGCGCTGGCTCGACTCCCTCCGGGCGCCGGAGAGCAGCCACTGACCCGGCGCACGGCGTCCGGCGGTCCGGCGAGGCGTCCGGCGCACGGCATCCGGCGGCCACGGCTCAAGTGGCACGGGCCCGGCGGCCGTCCTAGCGTGGCCGCATGATCCAGCTGGAGGGGCTGACCAAGCGGTACGGCGACAAGGTGGCCGTCGACGGGCTCACCTTCGCGGTCGGGCCCGGCATCGTGACCGGCTTCCTCGGGCCCAACGGCGCGGGGAAGTCCACGACCATGCGGATGATCCTCGGGCTCGACCACCCCACCGCCGGCGACGTCCGCATCGACGGGCGGCACTACGACCAGCTGAAGGACCCGCTGACGTACGTCGGCGCGCTGCTGGACGCCAAGGCCGTGCACGGCGGGCGCAGCGCCTTCAACCACCTGCTGTGCCTCGCGCAGAGCAACGGGATCCCGACCCACCGGGTCGCGGAGGTCCTGGAGACCGTCGGGCTAACCGCCGTGGCACGGAAGAAGGCCAAGGGATTCTCGTACGGCATGGGGCAGCGGCTCGGGATCGCCGCGGCGCTGCTCGGCGACCCGCGGATCCTGATGTTCGACGAGCCGGCGAACGGGCTCGACCCCGAAGGCATCCACTGGATCCGGAACCTGATGAAATCGCTGGCCGCGCAGGGCCGGACGGTGTTCGTGTCCAGTCACCTGATGAGCGAGATGGCGCTGACCGCCGACCATCTCGTCGTCATCGGGCAGGGACGGCTGCTCGCGGACACCTCCATGGCCGACTTCATCCGCCAGAACGCGCGGTCGTACGTCCGCATCCGCTCGCCCCAGCGCGAGCGGCTGCTCGACGTGCTGCACGGGGACGGGATCACCGTCGTGGAGGCGGGCTCGGCCGCGCTGGAGGTGGAGGGCGGCAAGGCCGAGCGGATCGGCGAGCTGGCGGCGCGGCACGGGATCGTGCTGCACGAGCTGAGCCCGCAGCAGGCCTCGCTGGAGGAGGCGTTCATGCGGCTGACGGCCCAGGCGGTGGAGTACCACGCGCGTGCCGGGCCGGAGCCGGCCGCACAGGAGTGGGGCGCCGGCTGGAAGGAGCGTGCGGGATGACGGCCGTCCGGGTCATCCGGTCCGAGTGGACCAAGATCCGGTCGGTGGCGTCCACGGTGTGGACGCTGTCGCTGGCCGCGGTGGTCACGATCGCCCTCGGGATGCTCATCTCCGCGCTGTCGAGGAACCAGTACGACTCGATGCCGGTGCAGGACCGACTGTCGTTCGATCCGACGTACGTGTCCTTCACGGGCATGAGCCTCGGCCAGCTCGCCATGATCGTGTTCGGCGTGCTGGTCGTCTCCAACGAGTACAGCACCGGCATGATCCGGGCCTCGCTGGCCGCCGTACCGCGGCGCGTCACCTTCCTGTTCAGCAAGATCGCGGTGGCCGCCGCGCTCGCCCTGGTGGTCGCGATGGCCACGAGCTTCGCGGCGTTCTTCCTCGGCCAGGCGATTCTCGGCGCGCACCGGGCACAGATCGGCGACCCGGGGGTGCTGCGCGCGGTGTTCGGGGGCGGGCTGTACATGACGCTCATCGCGATGTTCTCCATGGGCGTCGCCGCGATGCTGCGCTCACCCATGCTCTCGCTCGGCATCCTGATGCCGTTCTTCTTCCTGATCTCCGACGTCCTCGGCAACGTGGACGCCACGAAGAGGATCGGCCGCTTCCTGCCGGACCAGGCGGGCAGCCGGATCATGCAGGTGGTCGCGAAGGCCGACGACACCCCGTACGGGCCCTGGGGCGGGCTCGGCATCATGGTGCTGTGGGTGATCGCCGCGCTCGCCGGGGGGTACCTCCTGCTCAAACGCAGGGACGCCCAGTAGACCCGTCTGTGACCCACAGTACGGTTCTGGCTTTACTTTCCCTTGGGTGGAACCGTCAGCGCCTCGATATCCTCCTAACCCTTACGGGGGCGTGTGCCCCGCTGTCCTGAACCTTTCGATGGGTGCGGAGCATGATCGAGGCTGTCGGCCTGACCAAGCGCTACGGCGACAAGACCGCCGTCTACAACCTTTCCTTCCAGGTGCGGCCGGGAGCCGTCACCGGCTTCCTCGGGCCGAACGGCTCGGGCAAGTCGACGACGATGCGGATGATCCTCGGGCTGGACAACCCCACCTCCGGCTCGGTGACGATCGGCGGCTACCCGTACCGCAAACTGCCCAACGCCCCCCGCCAGGTCGGCGCGCTGCTCGATGCCAAGGCCGTGCACGGCGGGCGGACGGCCCGCAACCACCTGCTGAGCCTCGCCCAGCTGTCGGGCATCCCGGCCCGCCGCGTGGACGAGGTGCTGGGCGTGGTCGGCCTGCAGGACGTGGCGAGGAAGCGCTCGAAGGGGTTCTCGCTCGGCATGGGCCAGCGCCTCGGCATCGCCGCCGCGCTGCTCGGCGACCCGCAGGTGCTGCTGTTCGACGAGCCGGTCAACGGCCTCGACCCCGAGGGCATCCTCTGGGTCCGCAACCTGATGAGGGCCCTCGCCGCGGAGGGCCGTACGGTCTTCGTCTCCTCGCACCTGATGAGCGAGATGGCGCTGACCGCCGACCACCTCATCGTCATCGGGCGCGGCCAGCTGCTCGCCGACATGAGCGTGAAGGACTTCATCTCGGCCAACTCCGCCGACTTCGCCCGGGTGCGCACCCCCGACGGCGAGCCGCAGCTGCGCGAGAAGCTCGGCACCACGCTCGCCGAGGCGGGCGGCCATGTGCTGCCGGAACAGGACGGCGCGCTGCGCGTCACCGGGCTGCCGCTGCCCCGGATCAGCGACCTCGCGCACGAGGCGGGCGTCCGGCTCTGGGAGCTGTCGCCGCACCAGGCCTCGCTGGAGGAGGCGTACATGCGGATGACGCAGGGCGCGGTGGACTACCGCTCGACCGTCGACCAGAAGGCGGGCCTGCAGCAGCCGCTGCCGCCGGGCGCGCAGCCGCCCATGCCGGTGCCCGGCCAGGGCCAGCCCGGCTGGTACGCCCCGCCGCCGCCCGAGCAGAGCGGCCGGCCGTTCGCGATGCCCCAGGCGCCCGCGGGCCCGTACGGCGGCCAGGGCGCGCCCGGCGCGGACGCCGCCAACCCGTACGCCCAGCCGGCCCCTCAGGCCCCTCAGGCGCAGCCGGCCCCGCAGGACCGGACGGCGATCCTGACCCCGCAGGCGCAGCCGGCCGCTCCGGCCCCGCGGGACCGGCCCGCGCCCCCCGCCGCGGCCCCGGCCGCGCCGCAGCAGGAGCCCGCCGCCGCTTCCCCGGCCGTCACCTCCGCCCCCGCCGACCCGACCAAGCCCGAGGACGCACGATGAGCACCCACCAGCCTCCGATGCCGCAGGCCCCCGCCGCGCCCCACTGGCAGGCGGCGCCCGGCGGCTCGTACCCCGGTTACACCTCGCCGATCCCGGTCGTGCGCACCCACCTCGGGCACGCGCTGGCCTCCGAGTGGACGAAGATCAAGTCGGTGCGCTCGACGATGTGGACGCTCGGCGTCTTCGTGCTGCTCGCCCTCGGCATCGGCCTGCTCTCCGCCTCGGTGGTCGCGTCCGACTCCGGGTCGACGTCCCTGTCGGACCAGAACCCGCTGCAGTTCGGCTTCTTCGGCCTGCTTCTCGGCAGCATGTGCATCATCACGCTCGGCGTGCTGACCACGGCCTCGGAGTACGGCACCGGCATGATCCGCACGACGATGACCGCCTGTCCGAGCCGGGCCCGGGTGCTCGCCGCCAAATCCATCGTCTTCTTCTGCGTCGCCTTCGTGGTGACCCTGGCCACGTCCGGTTTCATGGCCATGGTCCACGCGTCCATGCTGGGCGGCGTCGGCGGTGCCCGCACGCCCTCCGCCGGGGACTGGCTCAAGGCGACCGTCGGCATCAGCCTCTACCTCGCGCTGCTCGGCCTGTTCTCGCTGCTGATCGGCTCGATCATCCGGCACTCCGCGGGCGCCATCACCATCATGATCGGAGCCGTGCTGGCGCCACTGGTGATCGCGCTGTTCATGGTCTCCAACTCCCTGTCCAAGGTCCGGGAATGGCTGCTGGAGTACTCCATCCCGAGCCAGATGAGCTGTTTCTACGACAACGCCATCAGCACGTCCGGCCCGACGGGCTGGGACCCGCTGTTGATCATGCTGGGGCTCACGGCCGCCGCGTTCGCCGGCGCCTACGTGCTCCTTCAGCGGCGGGACGTCTGAGAGCCGAGGCCCTTCCACGAGCCGGCGTAGCGGCCGGCTTCAGAATTTCGGCGCGTTACGGGACCGCTGCACCCGCGTGGTGCGGCGGTCCTTCGCGTTCCAGCACGCCTTGTGCCAGTGGCGGCGGTCGTCGACGCCCGCGTACTCCGGCCAGGCCACCACGTGCGGGACGCCGGAGTGGATCAACTGGTCGCAGCCCGGGCAGCGGTAGGTCTTGCCCTGCGCGCTCGCCCCGGCAACATGGCGCACGCTCCACTCCTCGCCGTGCCAGCTCTCGGTCGACTGCCAGCCGCCGTACCGGCCGACGGGGTCGTCCTCGGCGCTGCGGCCCGACGATCCGGCGGCATTCGGTCGGTTGCGACGCGGGGACACGGGACACCTCTCGGGGCTATACAGGAAGCACGGTTGCATCCAGCCTACGCGCCACCGCGAGGGGTACGCGTACGGAACCGAATCGCACAAGTCCCCCTCCAGGGCGACCCATTCTGCAGACAATCCGCAAATCTCCCCGCCAGGCCGTGTCCTGGGCACGTGTCAG
The DNA here is from genome assembly GCF_040645475.1 of Streptomyces sp. NPDC046759. Lineage (NCBI taxonomy): Bacteria > Bacillati > Actinomycetota > Actinomycetes > Kitasatosporales > Streptomycetaceae > Streptomyces > Streptomyces sp. NPDC046759. The sequence continues at coordinate 54,644 of NZ_JBEYYJ010000034.1, forward strand.
ACGGTTATGCCGAGTGGGGGAGCTCCGGGTCGGAGCCAAGGAAGCAGGAAATGCGATGTACGTAGGAAGTTTTGTGCTGGGCGCCCAGTTCCCGGGTCAGGGCCCCGGGGAGGCCCTGCACCGGGCGGTCCGCTCGGCGGAGGTCGCCGAGCAGGCCGGGCTGGACGCCGTGTGGCTGGCGGAGCACCACTTCGTGCCGTACGGCACATGTCCGTCCGCCGTCACCCTGGCCGCCCTGCTGCTCGGCCGCACCCGGCGCATCCGGGTCGGCACGGCGGTCAGCGTACTGCCCACCGCCCACCCCGTCGCCCTCGGCGAGCAGGCCGCGCTGCTGCACCTGACGAGCGGCGGACGGTTCACGCTGGGCGTGGGCCGCGGCGGACCCTGGGTGGACCTGGAGGTCTTCGGCGCGGGCCTCGCGGCGTACGAACACGGATTCCCGGAGTCGCTCGATCTGCTGCTGCGCTGGCTGCGCGAGCCGCGGGTGTCGGCGGCCGGGGAGCGGTACCGATTCCGCGAGGTGCCGGTCGTACCCCGCCCGTCGGAGGCCCTGACGGAGACCCCGGGACCCGAGGTCGTCGTCGCCTGTACCTCCCCGGCGAGTGTGCGGCTGGCCGCCGAGCGCGGGCTGCCGATGCTGCTCGGCATGCACGTCGGGGACGAGGAGAAGGCCGAGATGGTCGCCCTGTGGCGGCGCTGCGCCCGTGCGGCGGGCCGGCCGGCCGAGGAGATCGCGGGCGCCGCGCACGTCTCGGCCGGGGTGTGCCAGCTCGCGGACCGGCGCACGGACGCGGCGGAGACCCTGATGAAGGCGATGCCGGGCTGGCTGAAGCAGGGGCTCGAGGCGCATGTGACGGTCGACGGACGGGTGCGCTCGATGCGCGACCCGCACGCCTACACCGAACTGCTCTGCGGCCTGCACCCGGTCGGCACCCCGCGGCTCGCCGCGGACCGGCTCGCGGCCACTTCGGAACGCACCGGCATCTCCCGCTTCGCCCTCCTGACGGAGGGCTCGGGCGATCTCGCCGCGACGGAGGAGAACCTGCGCCGGCTGGGCTCCGAGGTGCTGACGCAGTTGCGCTGAGGCGCCCGCCGACTCACCGGCCACCGTGGGGGCTTGCCGCCCCAGTACTGAATGCACCTCCTGCGGATGGAGCGGCAAGCAAGCGGCTCTCCGGGTCTGCCGTACCGGGGCTGCCCGTCAGCAGTCCCGAAGCTCCGGCGACTGGTTGAGCAACTGGCTGCGCACCGAGGTGAAGCGGGCCAGCGTGGCGTCCCCCGAGGGGTCGAGCGGGAACACCGCCACCCGGTGGCAGTTCTGGAAGGCCAGCCGCACACCGAAGTGCCGCTGCAGGGCGCCGCGGATGGCGTCACTCGCGAGCGCACGCAGCAGCTGGCCGCGTGCCTGCTCGTCCGGCGGAGGCGTCTGGTTGTCGGCGAACGCTCCGCCGTCGACCTTCAGCTGAGCCACCAGGGAGCTGATCATCTCCCATGCGTAGGGCAGGGAGGTCCGGACGCAGTCGACGAATGCTGCTTCGTCGACCTCGCCTCGCTCGGCCTGTTCGAGTAGGGCCGGTGAGACGTCGAGCGACATGGGTACTCCTCTCGCACCCCCGCGGAGCAGGGGTTGCCGGACAGGTAAGGGGAGTTCGCTATTTCGAACACGCTCAGTACACATATCGCGACCTCCCGTTCCCTACGGTAGGCAACGGTAGGTGACCGCACCAGCAGAATGCGTATATGGAACGGTCCCGTTACGGGCACAATCGGCCAGGGATGAACAAGAGTTTCCAGGGATAAATGGGACGATCGATCGGGAGCGGGGCGGGCGGATCGCGCGCACCTCGGGCGGTCGAGTAGCGTTGCGGACCATGCGTCTCGTCATTGCCCGATGCTCGGTCGACTACGCCGGCCGGCTCACCGCCCACCTGCCCTCGGCGCCCCGCCTGATCCTGGTCAAGGCGGACGGCAGCGTCTCCATCCACGCCGACGACCGGGCCTACAAGCCCCTCAACTGGATGTCGCCGCCCTGCACGCTGAAGGAGGGCACGGGCGAGGACGAGGGCGTGTGGACCGTCGTCAACAAGACGGGCGAGAAACTGATCATCACGATGGAGGAGATCCTCCACGACTCCTCGCACGAACTCGGCGTCGACCCCGGCCTGATCAAGGACGGCGTGGAAGCGCACCTGCAGGAACTCCTCGCCGACCGCATCGAGACGCTGGGCGACGGCTACACCCTCGTCCGCCGCGAGTACATGACGGCCATCGGCCCGGTGGACATCCTGTGCCGGGACGCGGACGGCGGGACGGTCGCGGTCGAGATCAAACGCCGCGGCGAGATCGACGGCGTCGAGCAACTCACGCGCTACCTCGAGCTGTTGAACCGCGATCCCCACCTGGCCCCGGTCCGCGGCGTCTTCGCCGCCCAGGAGATCAAGCCCCAGGCCCGCGTCCTCGCCACCGACCGCGGCATCGACTGCCAGATCCTCGACTACGACGCACTGCGCGGCATCGAGGACGACAAGCTCCGCCTGTTCTAGTCCTGAGACCGGAAAGGTCTGCCGGAAAGCTCACGGCGTCCGGTGGTGGGGGCACCTCCCACGCCCTTCAGGCAGTGGGGGAGCCGCGCAAGGCGCAGCATCGTCCGCGTACGGGATGTACTGGGGTGATGCGACAACGCGGCGAGGTGCCGTGCCGGGCGTCGCGAGCCGGTGCACCTGTCCGGTCGCAGCACTGGCGGCACCCGCCCCGGCGCGGACCGGCGGTGCCGACCGGGCCCCGGGCCCGTGGAGCACCGCCGGACAGCCTCACATCACCGTGCCCGCGGACTGCGACGGGCTACCCGAACCGTTCGGCGTCGCGGACCCGATCACCGAACTCTGCGGCGTCGTGGGCCCGCTCGCCGAGTCCGTCGTGGACGGCGTCGTACCGCTCGACTCGCTTGAACTGGGCGGCGGGGTCGGCGTGCTGGAGCTCGGCGACGGCGAGGACGATGTGCTACCCGACGGGGTCGGCTTCGTCGGGCTCGGTGAACCCGGCTCGGTCGGTTTCGACCTGGACGGCTTCGGGGAGGTGGATCCGCTGCCCGTGCCGTGGCTGTGACTCGTCCCGGCCGCAGGCGTCGTGGCCGCCGGCGGCGTAGGACCGGCCGTCGTGCCGTCGGGGCCCTGATGCGTGGGCCGGGTGGCGGTCGGCAGCGCACCGGTGCCCGCCGCGGGGTCCTTCTTGGGGTCGGCGCCGAGGGAGCCGTCGTCCGTGCCCTGGCTCGCCGAAGGGTTGACGTCGACCTTGCCGGCCGGGTTCTTGTCGGCGTTCTCGTTGGACGTCATGCCGAGCGTGACGACCGTGCCGAGCACGGCGGCGAGCAGCGCCCCCGAGCCGACCGCGACCAGGTTGCGGCGGGCCAGCCGGCGGAAACCCGCGCCGCGCGCCGGGGAGGCCAAAGTGGCCGGGAACCGCTGCGTGACCAGGGGATCGCCGAGCGGCGCGTACGGCGGCGGCGCCGACTCCTCGTGCCGTACCTCCGGCGGCTCCTCCCCCGCCGCCGCCGTGAACCCGGGCACCTCACCCGAGCGGTCGGCGACCAGCGCCAGGGCCCGGCGCCCGGCGACGGTGCCCCGCTTGTCGGCGAGCGCCCCACGCAGCCCGATGGACGCCTCCAACTCGGCGCGGGCCCGGTCGAGCTGGCCGGAACAGAGCGCCAGGACACCCAACTCGTGGTGGAAATAGGCTTGTTCGGCTACCTCACCGGCGAGCCGGGAGGCCTCGGTGCCGGACCGCAAGGCCCGCTCCCAGGCGCCCCAGTGCAGCCCGGCGGCGAAGGCGGGCGCGGCCGTACGGGCCAGCCGCACCGCGCAGCTCTCCTCCCCTTCGGCGGACGGAGCCGACTGCGGAACGATCGCGGCGAGCGCGGCCAGCACCGCGTCGGCCTCCGCGCCCACTCGCTCCGGGGTGACCGAGGGATGCCCGGCCCACCAGGCGTAGTGCTCGGCGGCGGCCAGCGCCTGGGCCGGGGCTCCGTCACCGTACCCGGCAGCCTCCAGCTGGGTCTGCACACCTGCCGCGAGGCGGTAGCGGGCTCCCACGGGGGAGACCAGTCCGCAGCTCGCCAGCTCACCGAGGGCGGCGTCGGCGTGCGTGTCGCCGATCAACGCCGGCAGGTGCGCCTGGTGCGGCACCTCACCACCGAGGGCGACGGCGAAGCGCAGGGTGGCGCGGGCGGAGGCGCTGAGCCGGGAGGCGAGCAGCGGGGCGGGCGCGGCGGCCTCCCCGAGCGAGGGCAGCGGGACCTGGTCCTCCAGCTCGGCCGGAAGGTCCGCGGGCAGCCGCACGTCCGGCCGTACGTCCTCGAAGACGCCGTACTCGTCGACCGCACCGGCACCGGCGCGCAGCTCGTCGCGCTGCCGCAGCAGGGCGCCGGCCTGGACGAACCGCAGCGGCAGGCCCTCGGACTCGAACCACAGGTCGCCGGCCCAGTTGGCCTCCTCCTCGGTGAGGACGCGGCCGACGGCCCGCTCCAGGATCTCCACGCCCGCGGCGCGGTCGAGGCCGCCGAGGAAGACCTCCTCGACCGCGGACCCCTCGGACGGCGCGGGCACCTCGGGGGTGGCGCCGAGCAGGAACGCGCACTCGGGGGTGGCGTCGAGCAGTTCGTCGAGGGCGGCGCCGCCGAACTCGATGTCGTCCAGGACGACGACCGCCCCGATCACCCCGACCAGTTCGCGTAGTTCGCCCGGTTCGGGGCGGAACTCAGGGGCGTCGTAGACGGCACGGAAGAGATCGTGCAGGAGGTCGGTGGTGGTGCGGTGGAAACCGGTGAGCCGGACCACTCCGTCGGGCGCGAGGTCCAGGCAGTCCTCGGCGACCAGGTCGAGCAGCGCGGTCCGGCCGGAGCCGCCGGGTCCGGTGAGCCGCACGGAGCGGCCGCGGGCCAGCAGCCGGACCAGACGCTCGCGTTCGTCCTGGCGTTCCAGCAGGGAGAGCGCCGGCCGGGCGGGGCCGGCCGGCACGGGAGGCCGGCCGGTCCGCTCCGCCTCGGCGCGCTCCGCGGCGGTGCGCCTGCGGGGCCGCTGCGGCAGCTGAGCCGGCGGGCAGGGTTCTATCTCGCTGCCGTCGACGGGATTCACGGTCAGCAGCAGATCGCCGGAGACGAGCTGCGCCGTTCGCGCGGGCACGGGCATGGGCGCGCCCTGGCTCTGGCCGAAGTCGGAGGTGCGGGACTCCCGGGGCTGGCGGCGGCTGTGCGCCTGGCCGTGCTCCTCGGTTCCCGGGTTGATCGGGTCCATAGGTTCAAGCCCCCCAAAAGCGTCGTGTGACCGTGATTCGGCCCCTCCCGGCCTTGTCGCACACCGCTCGTCGCTTCTGGTCCGGGCCCGCTCGGTCGAGGGTTGCGAGGCAGCGGGCGACCGAACACTAAACCTTGGCTCAGTATCTCCGACAGGGCGGGGTGCCGGGTGGTCCGAGACGTCACAGTCCGGTGAGGATTGCCCCCGACGTGCGCTTGGGCGGCTGTGCCCGGGTCTCACCGGCCGCAGCGGTCCGCGCCCGGCTCACACCCGTACACCCCTCACACATGCGGCAGCGGCTCGACTCCGATGCCACCCTCGATGGCGAGGATGCGGTGCAGCCGGGTGGCCACCAGCAGTCGCTGCATCTGCGGCGGCACCGCGCGCAGCACCAGACGGCGGCCGCAGCGGCCGGCCCGCCGGTGGGCCCCCATGATCACACCGAGTCCGGTGGCGTCCCAGGAGTCCAGCTCGGACAGGTCGAGCACGAGATCGCCGACACCGCCGTCGACGGCCGAGTGCAGGGCCGTACGGGCGTCCGCCGCGCTGCGGACGTCGAGGCGGCCCCCGACGACCAGCTCGGCGTGGTCGCCCCTGATGTACATATGCGCTCCCCGTTGAGTGCGGTTGGCGTACTCCGTGACGTTGCAACGTCTGACTGTGCGAGTGGCGGTGCGGTTGCTGTTTGTAAGCGAACCGATACCGAATTCACCCCTGGGGGTGATACTCCCGGGGGTGAGATCCGGCGGATTCCCGTAGGGGAGGTGCTCAGTACTTGTAGAAGCCCTGCCCGCTCTTGCGGCCGATGTCACCGGCGTCCACCATCCGGCGCATCAGCTCCGGCGGGGCGAACTTCTCGTCCTGGGACTCGGTGTAGATGTTGCCGGTGGCGTGCAGCAGGATGTCCACGCCGGTGAGGTCGGCGGTGGCGAGCGGGCCCATGGCGTGACCGAAGCCCAGCTTGCAGGCGAGGTCGATGTCCTCGGCCGTCGCGACGCCGGACTCGTAGAGCTTGGTCGCCTCCACCACCAGGGCGGAGATGAGCCGGGTGGTCACGAATCCGGCCACGTCCCGGTTGACGACGATGCAGGTCTTGCCGACGGACTCGGCGAACTCCCGTGCGGTGGCGAGCGTTTCGTCGCTGGTCTTGTAGCCGCGGACCAGCTCGACGAGCTGCATCATCGGCACCGGCGAGAAGAAGTGGACGCCGACGACTCGGTCGGGGCGCTCGGTGACCGCCGCGATCTTGGTGATCGGGATGGCCGAGGTGTTGGAGGCGAGGACGGTCTCCGGGCGCACGATCTTGTCGAGCGCGCGGAAGATCTCGTGCTTCACCTCCAGCTTCTCGAAGACGGCCTCGACCACGACGTCCGCGTCGACGGCGGCGTCCAGGTCGGTGGTCGCGGTGATGCGGGCGAGGGCGGCGTCGGCGGCCTGCGCCTCCAGCTTCCCCTTGCTCACGAACTTGTCGTACGAGGCCTTGATGCCGTCGGTGCCACGCTTCAGCGCCGCGTCGGTGACATCGCGCAGTACGACGTCCCAGCCCGCCTGCGCGGCGACCTGAGCGATCCCGGACCCCATGAGACCGGCCCCGATGACGGCGAGCTTCCGTGCCACTGACGACTCCCTCGAATGCGCTCCAAGTCTGCTTCTCCGGCGGACCTTAGCGCTCCGGCGGCGCTGGGTGAGGGGTTAGTAACGCGTGTCACGGTCTCAGAGGGTGAGACACCCGTCACGTCCCGTTCGAAGGCCTCGGCACTCCCCCCGCCGGCGGATCCGACGGGATCCCGGCCGCGCCGGCCGCGGCGCCAATTCCTCGTGAAGTCGCCCTGGTTGGCGCTCCACGGGTCGGCCGGCGCCCCACGCTTCCCGCCCGGCGGCACCCTCAGGCCGCTCCCCGGACGGCGTAGTTCAGGACCCGTTCGCTCAACAGGTCCTCCATGTCGTCGAGGAGGACGAGCACCTCTCGGGATACTTCGCGCGGTTCGCGCCCCTTGAGCATCTCGCGGCCGATGACCGCGATGACCGTTCCGTGGACCCAGCCGATCTGGCCCGCCATCAGGTGGGGCAGTTCGTCGTCGTCGGACGCGCCCGTCTCCTGGCGCAGGACCTGCTCGAGCTGGGCCTGCACCTCCTGGGCGAGGGCCCAGAGGCGGGAGCGCAGGGCGGGGGCCTCCTCGACGACCCGCATGAAGGCGGCGTAGCCGGGCAGCAGGCCGACCCGGGGGGAGACCGCCTCGACCTCCTCGCGCAGCTCGCGGATGACCGCGGCGGCGGCCGACTCGCCCTCGGGACGGCCCCGGACCCAGCGGGCCAGGCGGTCGATCATCCCGGCGGAGCGGTCGAAGAAGAGGTCTTCCTTGGTGGGGAAGTAGTTGTAGACGGTGTTGACGGAGACGTTGGCCGCCTCGGCGATCTCCGCGACCGTGACCGCGTCGAAGCCGCGCTCGACGAACAGGCCCGTGGCGACGTCCGAGATGTACTGCCGGGTCTGCCGCTTCTTCCGCTCCCTGAGCCCCTCTGCCATGCCCACGATCCTAACTTCGCTGGGCACCCTCGAACTTTGCCGTCGATGAAAACTTGGTGTCATTGCAAAAATTCAGGGAGTCTGTTTTTCTGTCGGCATGGCAGTAGTCATCAGCGCGGCGGGACTCGCCCGCACCTTCCAGACCAAGACCGGCCCAGTGGAGGCCGTGCGCGGTGTCGATCTCGCCGTCCGGCAGGGCGAGATCCTCGGCTTCCTCGGACCGAACGGCGCCGGCAAGACGACCACCCTGCGCATGCTCACCACCCTGCTGAGGCCGACCGGCGGCGCGGCCACCGTCGCGGGGCACGATCTGGCGACGGATCCGTCGGGGGTGCGAGCGGTGAGCGGGTACGTCGCCCAGTCCGGCGGCGTCGATCCGCAGATCACCGTGCGGGAGGAACTGGTCACCCAGGGCCGGATGTACCGCCTGCCGAAGGCCGAGGCGGTCGAGCGCGCGCAGGAGCTGGCCCGCGAACTGGGTCTCACCGCGTTCCTCGACCGCAGGGCCGGGGCGCTCTCCGGGGGCCGGCGGCGCCGGCTGGACATCGCGATGGCGCTCACCCACCGGCCGAAGGTGCTGTTCCTGGACGAGCCGACGACCGGCCTCGACCCGGGCAGCCGCGCCGACCTGTGGGACCTGGTCCGGCGGCTGCGCGACGAACACGGCACTACCGTCTTCCTGACCACTCACTACCTGGACGAGGCCGACGCCCTCGCCGACCGCCTGGTGATCGTGGACCGGGGCACGGTCGCCGCCGAGGGCACGCCGAGCGCGCTGAAGCTGGCGCACGGCGGCTCGATCGACGCCACCCTCCAGGACACCTTCCTCGCCATCACCGGCCGCGGACCGGCCCCGGCCGACTCCGCCCCCCTGGCCGTATGAGCCGCGCACCACACAGAGGAACAGAGGAACAGAGGAACAGAGAGATGCTTCTCCACGACACGGCCCTGGTCTACGGCCGCTATCTGCGCCAGTCGCTGCGCTCGCGCCTCGCCCTGCTCTTCGGGGTGCTCACGCCGCTGCTCTACCTGCTGCTCTTCGGCCCGCTGCTCACCGATCTGCCGCTCGGCGGCACGGGGAGTTCCTGGCAGGTGCTCGTCCCCGGTCTGCTGCTCCAACTCGGCCTGTTCGGGGCCCTGTTCGCCGGGTTCACGGTCATCGTCGAGAAGGGTCAGGGGGTGGTGGAGCGGATGCGGGTGACGCCGGTCAGCCGGCTCGCCCTGCTGCTCGGCCGGGTGCTGCGCGACGCCACGGTCCTCGTGTTCCAGGCGGTGCTGCTGGTGCTGGCCGCGCTGGTGATGGGTCTGCGCGCACCGTTCGCCGGTGTCCTGATCGGCTTCGTCTTCGTCGCCCTGCTGGCCCTGTCGCTGGCGTCGCTGTCGTACGCGCTCGGCATGAAGGTCCGCACCCCGCAGGAGTTCGGGCCGCTGATCAACATGGTGTCGATGCCGTCGATGCTGCTGTCCGGCCTGATGCTCCCGATGACTCTCGCCCCGACCTGGCTGGACGTGCTGTCGCACTTCGTCCCGTTCCGCTATCTGGTGGACGCGGTGCGCGACGCGTACGTCGGCCACTACGGGAGTGCGCACATGCTCTACGGCGTCCTCGCCGCCGTCGGCTTCGCGGCGACGTCGGTGACGGTGGGCACACGTGTGTTCCGGACGGCCGGGGCGTAACTAGGCTGGCCGCATGGTCAATCTGACGCGTATCTACACCAGGACCGGTGACAAGGGCACCACCAACCTCGGTGACATGAGCCGGGTGCCCAAGACGGACCTCAGGATCTCCGCGTACGCGGACGCCAACGAGGCCAACGCGGTGATCGGCACCGCGATCGCGCTGGGCGGCCTGGACGCGGAGGTCGTCAAGGTCCTCACGCGCGTCCAGAACGACCTGTTCGACGTGGGTGCCGACCTGTCGACGCCGGTGGTGGAGAATCCCGAGTTCCCGGCGCTGAGGGTGGAGCAGTTCTACGTCGACAAGCTGGAGGCGGACTGCGACCGCTTCAACGAGCAGCTGGAGAAGCTGCGCTCCTTCATCCTGCCCGGCGGCACCCCGGGCGCGGCCCTCCTCCACCAGGCCTGCACGGTCGTACGCCGGGCCGAGCGCTCCACCTGGGCAGCCCTGGAGGCGCACGGCGACACCATGAACCCGCTCACGGCGACGTATCTCAACCGGCTGTCCGACCTGCTGTTCATCCTGGCTCGAGTGGCCAACCGGGACGTGGGCGACGTGCTGTGGGTCCCCGGCGGGGAACGCGACTGAAACACCCTCCCGGCCGGGGGTCCGGGGGTTGTCCCCCGGGACATGCAGCATCCTGGCTCGAGTGGCCAACCGGGACGTGGGCGACGTGCTGTGGGTCCCCGGCGGGGAACGCGACTGAAACACCCTCCCGGCCGGGGGTCCGGG
>NZ_JBEYYJ010000034.1:64965-110581 GCF_040645475.1 Streptomyces sp. NPDC046759
GGGGGTTGTCCCCCGGGACATGCAGCATCCTGGCTCGAGTGGCCAACCGGGACGTGGGCGACGTGCTGTGGGTCCCCGGCGGGGAACGCCGAGGGCGTCTCCCGGTCCAGGGACCCCCGCGTCAGCGGTCCGCGTCGCTCGCGGCGTCCCGGTCGGCCGCCGCGGCCGCGGACTGGGCCGCGTCCACCTTCTTCTGCATCTGCGCGTATCCGGAGGGCGTGCCCGAGGCCGGCGGGGTCTTGGGGGACGCCCCGTCGTGGTGGGCGCAGCCCGCGGTGAGCGCCACCAGCAGGGCGACCGCCGGCAGCGCCGCCGGTCGTGGCCGCATCAGCTCGCCGCCTTCCCGCCGTTGTTGTCCCGGCACCAGGTCCGGACGTCGTTCAGGTCCTTCTGGCGCTGGTTGAGGGTGGCCACCAGCGACTTGCGGAAGTCCAGCCGGTCCTGGAGGTAGGTGGCGATCTGGGTGTGGCCCGCCTGCTTGGCGTTGTCCACGCGCTGCTGGAGCCGGGCCACCGAGCCCCGGGTGCCGGCACCGGCGTCCAGCCGCTTCAGAGCCCGCTGGATCCGGCGGTCGATCTTGGGCACCCGCTTGCACAGTGCCTGCGCCCCGTCACCGGTGGGTCCGGGCGCGGGGGTGCTGTCGGCCGCGGCCACCCCGCCGGTGCCGGTCAGTACGGCCGCCGCCGCCAGCCCGGCGAACAGGGTGCGCGCACCTCGTCGTCCGTTCATCGCTCTCTCCGTTCCCTTCCCGGGCGGCCCGTTCGCCCGCCCGACGAGACGGAGGTTAGGAAGGGTCTTTGGGGAAACTCTGTGACCGGTTTGCCCCTGCTGTACCGATCAGCCAGTCCCGTCGGCCGGGCAGTCCACCGCCGTCCGAGGGCAGCCGTACCTCGAAGCGCGCGCCGGTCCCGCCCGGCCGGTCGGTGACGGTGACGCCGCCCCGGTGCAGTGCGGCCTGCTGGGCGACGAGGGTGAGGCCGAGGCCCGAGCCCGCGCTGTCCGGACCCCGCTGGAACCGCTCGAAGATCCGGGCGCGGGCGTCGGCGGGTACGCCGGGGCCGTGGTCGTCGACCGTGATCAGGACCTGGCCGGCGGTGCCGGTCACGCCGACCCTCACCCGTGCCCGGCCGTGCGCGTCGCGGCCGTGGGCGAGGGCGTTGCCGAGCAGGTTGTCCAGCAGGAGCCTGAGGCCCGGCTCCCAGCCGTGCACGGTGCGTCCGTGCGCCGCTTCGAGGGTGATGTCGGCGTCGGGGGCGCGGCGCCTGGCCTCGGCCACCGCGGCGTCGGCGATGTCGGACAGGTCGACGGTCCGCAGCGCCTCGGCCTCCACCAGGTCTCCGCGTCCGAGCTCCCGCAGCATCACCAGCAGTCCGAGCAGGCGGGTGTGTTCGCGGCGCAGGTCGGCGAGGACCTCGGCGCGGTCCGCATCCGGCAGGCCGGGGTGGTCGGTGAGGATGTCGAGGTTGGTGCCCATGCTCATCAGTGGGGTGCGCAGTTCGTGTGCGGCCGCCGAGGAGAAGGAGCGGGCGGTGTCCAGGGCCTGGCCGGTGCGGGCGGCCTGTTCGTCGTAGCGGGCGAGGACGGTCCGCAGGGTCGCGGCCAGTTCGTCGACCTCGCGCACCCCGGTCCGCTCCTCGGGCAGCCGGGCCGTGCTGGTGCGCGGGTCGAGACCGGCGGTGCGACGGGTGAGGCGGCGCAGAGGCGCGCTCGCACCGGTGGCCAGGCCCCCGGCCAGCAGGCCGGACAGGGGTGCGGCCAGCAGCGCGGCGAGGACCACGCGTCGGCGCACGAGCGGCAGCCGGGTGCGGTCGGCGGTGTCGGGCGAGAAGAGCCACAGCGTGCCTGCGGCGGCCGTGCCCCGCACGGGCCGGGCCAGCGCGCGCCAGCTGCGCCCGCCGGTGCGGAGGGTGACGAAGCCGGAGGAGCGGTCGGGCAGGGCCACGGCGGGACCGGGCTGGGGGCCGCCGCTGAAGGTCGTGTCCGGGCCGACGAGCCGTACGCCGACGTCGAGGGCGGAGCTGAACAGCTGCCGCTCCCGTGTGTCGGCGGCCTTGGGGCGGCCGTCCGCCGAGGCCCGCAGCAGCGCCCGGGCGTCCGGCGCCAGGGACACCGCGCGCTGCCGCAACTGCTGGTCCTCGGCCTGGCGCAGGTCCCGGGCGACCAGGTGCAGCAGCAGCCACCCGGCGGCGAGCACGAGCAGCGGGACGGTGCAGCCGACGGCGAGGGCGATCCGGGTGGAGAGCCTCATGGTGTGTCCCGCGGTTCCCTGAGCACGAAGCCGACGCCCCGCACCGTGTGGATCAGCCTGGCGCCCCCCTCCGCCTCGAGTTTGCGGCGCAGATAGCTGACGAAGGTGTCGACGGCGTCCGTGCGCACCTCGAAGTCGTAGCCCCACACCCGGTCCAGCAGCTGGTCACGGGTGAGGACGAGTCCGGCGTTGCGGGCGAGCACCTCCAGCAGCTCGAACTCGCGCCGGGTGAGGTCCAGCGGCCGGCCGTCCCGCTCGGCGGTGCGGGCGGCCGGATCGATCACCAGGCCCGCCACCCGCAGGTGCGTCCGGCCCGTCGGCGGACGGCGGCGCAGCAGGGCGCGCAGCCGCAGCACCAGTTCCTGCAGGGCGAACGGCTTGACCAGGTAGTCGTCGCCGCCCGCCTGGAGCCCGGCGATCCGGTCGGCGGTCTCGTCCAGCGCGGAGAGCATCAGGACGGGCAGGTCCCGGTCCTCGTCGCGGAGCCGGGTGCACACCTCGATGCCGCTCATGCCGGGCATCGACACGTCGAGCACCAGCACATCGGGCGGTGTGTCCCGGATCGCCGCCAGTGCCTCGGGGCCGTCGGCGGCGGTGCGCACCACGAACCCGCTCAGTGCGAGGCCGCGTTCCAGTGAACGCCGGATCGCCGCGTCGTCGTCGACGACCAGTACCGCACCGGATCCCGCCGTGTCGCTCATGCGCCCCTCCTCATCGCCGGGTCAGCGTACGGCCCTCCTCGGAGCGTGCGGCAGTGCCCCGGTTGGTTTCGGCGGGCGGGCGGGCGCGCCGACGAGGCGGTGGGCGGCGTGGCCGTCGAGCCGGCGGATCGCGTGGCACGCCACCTCGCAGGCGATGACCGACCCGACGACCGCGTTCGTCCCTTTCCCCTCGTCGCCTCGGCCGCCGCCCCCCTCCAGGCTCCCGGCGGCCGGGGCGCGGAGTGTCGTCGGCGCGGGCGAAACCCGGGGTAAGCGAAAGTTGCAGTCCAGGACGGTACTGGGGGAGCACGCGGGGCGGCGGCGGGCCGTGTTGGATGGCTCCCATGGCCCGCGCACTTCCCCGCCCCCACCGTGACGACGTGCGGATCGCCGTGGGCGGACTGCTCGGCGGCGTGCTGCTGTGGGCCCTGGGCCTCCACCCGCGCATGCCCTCCGCCCCCGTCGTGCTGTGGGCGGCGCCGTGGGCCCCGCTGGTGCCGCTGACGGTGACGGCCGTGTGCGAGCCGCTGCGCCGCACCCGGCCCCGCCTCGGTCTGCTGGTCGGCACGCTCGCGCTGGCCGTGGACACGGTGACGGTCGGCAACATCGTCACGGTCGTGCTGTACACCGATCTGATGTACGCGGCCGTCCTGTACGGCACGGCGTCCTCGGCCCGCCGCATCCCCTGGATCACCGGGCTGCTGACGGTGCTCGGCGGGGTGGTGCCGGCCACGCTCTGGCGCGACCCGGCGGCGCTGCTCATCGGAGTGGGCGTCGGCGTGGTCGCACTGGCGCCCGCCGCGACCGGCTGGGTGGTGCGCAACCACCGCGACGCCGCCGACGCCGCCCGGCTGCGCGCCGAACAGACCGCGCTGCTCGCCGAGATGGACCGGACCCAGGCGGTGACGGCGGAACGGGCGCGGATGGCACGGGAGTTGCACGACATGGTCGCCAACCACCTCTCCGCGATCGCCATCCACTCCACGGCCGCGCTGTCCCTCGACGATCCGCAGACCTCCCGGGACGCCCTGAGCGTGATCCGGGAGAACAGCGTGGCGGGGCTGGCCGAGATGCGGCGGCTGATCGGCATCCTGCGGGACAGCAGCGGCGATCGGGAACCGGCCGTCACGCCGGGGCTCGATGGTCTCGCCACGCTGGTCGAGGGCGCCCGCGCCAACGGCCTGGACGTCCGCCTGGACGCCGACCACGGCCGGGTGCCGGCGCCGGTGGGGCCGGCCGCGTACCGGATCGTGCAGGAGTCGCTGACCAACGCGCTCAAGCACGCGGCGCCGGGTCCCGTACGGGTCACCCTGCGGCGGACGGACGGCGCCCTGCAGGTCGAGGTCGTCAGCCCCCACCGGCCCGGTGACGGACCGCGCGCCCCCGGCTCGGGCTCCGGGCTCACCGGGATGCGGGAGCGGGCGGCGCTGCTCGGCGGCGGCTTCACGGCGGGGCCCGAGGCCGGCCTGTGGACCGTACGCGCGACACTTCCCCTGAACGGCACCGAAGCCGAGACCGGAGCCGACGCCCACATCCACACCGGCACCGGCACCGAAGGAGACTCCCCGTGATCCGTGTCCTGGTCGCCGAGGACCAGTCCGCCGTACGCGCCGGACTCGTCCTGATCCTGCGCAGCGCGCCGGACATCGAGGTGGCCGGGGAGGCGGCGGACGGTGAGCGGGCGGTGGAACTGGCCCGGGAACTGCGGCCGGATCTGGTGCTGATGGACGTGCAGATGCCCCGCCTGGACGGGGTGTCGGCGACGCGGCAGATCGTGGCGGAGCGGCTCGCGGACGTGCTGGTGCTGACCACCTTCGACCTGGACGAGTACGTGTTCGGGGCGCTCAGGGCGGGGGCGGCCGGGTTTCTGCTGAAGCACGCGGAGGCGCGGGAGCTGCTGGCGGCGGTGCGCGCGGTGGCGCGCGGGGAGGGAGTCGTGGCGCCGGCCGTGACCCGGCGGCTGATCGCCGAGTTCGCAGCGGCGCCGGTGCGGGAGCCGAAGGCCGACCCGGCGGTGCTGGACGCGCTGACCCCGCGTGAGCGGGAGGTGCTGTCCTGCGTCGGCCAGGGGCTGTCGAACGGCGAGATCGCCGGGCGGCTGGGGATGGCGGAGGGCACGGTGAAGTCGCACGTCAGCCGGCTGCTGGCCAAGCTGGAGCTGCGCAGCCGGGTTCAAGCGGCGGTGCTGGCACAGGAGTTGGGGATCTAGCGGACCCTCAGGCGTAGTGGTCCAGACCTATTGACCTGTGGTCCAGACCTTTCTACTCTCGCAGCACCGTGGGCGTGAAGGCTCAGTCATGCCCCTGACATTCCATCATTCCCCCTATCGAGGAGGCGCAGCATGCGCTTCAGACACAGAGCCGCGGCAGGGTTCGCGACCCTGTTGCTCCCCCTGGCCGGACTCGTCGGCCTCGCCGGCCCCGCCCAGGCCGCGACGAACGCGACGGCGAGCTTCACCAAGACCAGCGACTGGGGAACCGGCTTCGGCGGTCAGTGGACCATCAAGAACACCGGCAGTGCCAGTATCAGTTCCTGGACCGTGGAGTGGGACTTCCCCTCGGGGACGTCCGTCACCTCCGCCTGGGACGCCGACGTCACCAGCTCCGGCAATCACTGGACCGCCAAGAACAAGTCGTACAACGGCACCCTCGCCCCCGGCGCCTCCGTCTCCTTCGGCTTCAACGGCGCGGGCCCCGGCTCCCCGTCCAACTGCAAGCTGAACGGCGACAGCTGCGACGGCACGACCGCCCCCGGTGACGCCGCGCCCTCCGCGCCCGGCACCCCGACCGCCTCCGGCGTCACCGACACCTCGGCCAAGCTCTCCTGGGGCGCGGCCACCGACGACAAGGGCGTCAAGAACTACGACGTCCTGCGCGACGGCAAGGTCGTCGGCACGGTGACGACGACGTCGTACACCGACCCCGGCCTGACCCCCGGCACCGACTACTCCTACACCGTGCAGGCCCGGGACACCGCCGACCAGACCGGCCCGGTCAGCGGCGCGGTCAAGGTGCACACCACCGGCGGAGGCGGCACCACTCCCCCGCCCACCGGCGACAAGGTCAAGCTCGGTTACTTCACCGAGTGGGGCATCTACGGCCGCAACTACAACGTCAAGAACCTGGTGACGTCCGGTTCCGCCGCGAAGATCACGCACATCAACTACGCCTTCGGCAACGTGACCAACGGCCAGTGTGCCATCGGCGACTCCTACGCCGACTACGACAAGGCCTTCACCGCCGACCAGTCGGTCAGCGGCGTCGCCGACACCTGGGACCAGCCGCTGCGCGGCAACTTCAACCAGCTGCGCGAGCTGAAGGCCAAGTACCCGAACATCAAGATCCTGTGGTCCTTCGGCGGCTGGACCTGGTCCGGCGGCTTCGCCCAGGCGGCGGCCAACCCGACCGCCTTCGCGCAGTCCTGCTACAACCTGGTGAAGGACCCGCGCTGGGCCGACGTCTTCGACGGCATCGACATCGACTGGGAGTACCCGAACGCCTGCGGCCTGTCCTGCGACACCAGCGGGGCGGCGGCCTTCAAGAACGTGATGGCCGCGCTGCGCGCCAAGTTCGGCTCCTCCGCCCTGGTCACCGCGGCGGTCACGGCCGACGGCTCCTCCGGCGGCAAGATCGAGGCCGCGGACTACGCGGGCGCCGCCCAGTCCGTCGACTGGTACAACGTGATGTCCTACGACTTCTTCGGCGCCTGGGACGCCCAGGGCCCGACCGCCCCGCACTCCCCGCTCACCTCGTACTCCGGCATCCCGAAGGCGGGCTTCACCACCGCCGACGCGATCGCCAAGTACAAGTCGGTCGGGGTCCCCGCGTCCAAGCTGCTCATCGGCATCGGCTTCTACGGCCGCGGCTGGACCGGTGTCACCCAGGACGCCCCGGGCGGCACGGCCACCGGCCCCGCGGCCGGCACCTACGAGCAGGGCATCGAGGACTACAAGGTGCTCAAGACGTCCTGCCCGGTCACCGGCACCGTCGCCGGCACGGCGTACGCCCACTGCGGGAGCAACTGGTGGTCCTACGACACCCCGTCGACCATCGCCGGAAAGATGAGCTGGGCCAAGTCCCAGGGACTCGGCGGAGCCTTCTTCTGGGAGTTCAGCGGCGACACCAGCAATGGTGAGCTGGTGAACGCCATCAGCAGCAACCTGTAGGGCCGCTACCTGCAAAGGGCGCTAAGCGACGTTGACGCGCTGACCGGGCGGGGCTGCTTCCAGCCACGCGAGGAATCCGGTCAGCGCGTCTTCGCTCATGGCGAGTTCGAGGCGGGTGCCCCGATGGGTACAGGCGAGGACCACCGCGTCGGAGAGCAGCGCCAGTTCCTCCTCGCCCTCGGGCAGCCGGCGGCCGGCCACCTCGATGGCGGCGCGCTCCAGGGTGCGGCGCGGGCGGAAGGCGTAGGAGAAGACCCGGTACCACTCGATGCGGTCGCCGTTGTAGCGGGCGACGCCGTAGGACCAGCCCTTGCCGCCCGCGTCCGGTTTCTCGGCCACGTCCCAGCGCAGGGAACAGTCGAAGGTCCCGCCGGAGCGCTGGATCAGCCTGCGGCGCAGCCCGAACAGGAACAGTCCCACCACCACGAGCGCGACCACGATCCCGCACACAGTCAGAGCGAGGACCATCGGCACCGACCTCCTCGTCTCCTAGGAACTGCTTCTGTTACTGAGTAATGAAACGGAAAAAACACCCACATCTGCCTCAGCCGCGACCGGCACCGGATTGCTCCGGGCCGGCCGCGGCTGAGTGATGTCAACGTACAGCGCGGCTGGTTCAGCGCGCCGTCGCAGCGCGCAGTCGGACGTCCGCGCGGCGCTCGGCGGCGGCGTCGCCCTCCGCCTTCGCGCGCTCCAGCTCCCGCTCCGTGCGCTGGACATCGATCTCGTCCGACAGCTCGGCGATCTCGGCCAGCAGGGACAGCTTGTCGTCGGCGAACGAGATGAAACCGCCGTGCACCGCGGCGACGACCGTTCCACCTTCACTCGTACGGATGGTCACCGGGCCCGACTCCAGCACACCGAGCAGCGGCTGGTGACCGGGCATGACGCCGATGTCGCCGGACGTGGTGCGCGCGACGACCAGGGTGGCCTCGCCGGACCAGACCTGGCGGTCGGCGGCGACCAGCTCGACGTGCAGCTCAGCAGCCAAGGGTGGCTCCTCGGGTCACCACCCGGCGGTTCTGCCGGGTGTTGGGGTCAATTCTAGTAGGCGTGACTGAGGGGGCGGGACGCGCCCGCCCCCTCAGACGAGCACGGGGCTCAGGAGACGCCCAGCTCCTTGGCGTTGGCCTTGAGGTCCTCCAGGCCACCGCACATGAAGAACGCCTGCTCCGGGAAGTGGTCGTACTCGCCGTCACAGATCGCGTTGAACGCCGCGATCGTCTCGTCCAGCGGCACGTCCGAACCGTCCACGCCGGTGAACTGCTTGGCGACGTGGGTGTTCTGGGACAGGAAGCGCTCCACGCGACGGGCACGGTGGACGACGAGCTTGTCCTCCTCGCCGAGCTCGTCGATACCGAGGATCGCGATGATGTCCTGCAGGTCCTTGTACTTCTGCAGGATGTTCTTCACGCGCATCGCGGCGTTGTAGTGGTCCGCCGCGATGTACCGCGGGTCGAGGATGCGGGACGTCGAGTCCAGCGGGTCCACGGCCGGGTAGATGCCCTTCTCGGAGATCGGACGGGACAGAACCGTCGTCGCGTCGAGGTGGGCGAAGGTGGTCGCCGGGGCCGGGTCGGTCAGGTCGTCGGCGGGGACGTAGATCGCCTGCATCGAGGTGATCGAGTGACCGCGGGTCGAGGTGATGCGCTCCTGGAGGAGGCCCATCTCGTCGGCCAGGTTCGGCTGGTAACCCACCGCGGACGGCATACGGCCGAGCAGCGTGGAGACCTCGGAGCCGGCCTGCGTGAAGCGGAAGATGTTGTCGATGAAGAACAGCACGTCCTGCTTCTGGACGTCACGGAAGTACTCGGCCATGGTGAGGCCGGCCAGCGCGACGCGCAGACGGGTGCCCGGGGGCTCGTCCATCTGACCGAAGACCAGCGCGGTCTTGTCGATGACGCCGGAGTCCGACATCTCCTCGATCAGGTCGTTGCCCTCACGGGTGCGCTCACCGACACCGGCGAACACGGAGACACCGTCGTGGTTGTTGGCGACACGGTAGATCATCTCCTGGATGAGCACCGTCTTGCCGACGCCGGCGCCGCCGAACAGGCCGATCTTGCCGCCCTTGACGTACGGGGTGAGCAGGTCGATGACCTTGACGCCCGTCTCGAACATCTCGGTCTTGGACTCGAGCTCGTCGAAGTTCGGGGCCTTGCGGTGGATCGGCCAGCGCTCGCCGTCGTAGGTCTCGTCGACGTTCAGCACCTCACCGAGGGTGTTGAACACCTTGCCCTTGGTGAAGTCGCCGACGGGAACGGAGATCGCCGAGCCCGTGTCGGTCACCGGGGCCTGGCGGACCAGACCGTCGGTGGGCTGCATCGAGATGGTGCGGACCAGGCCGTCACCCAGGTGCTGGGCGACCTCCAGGGTCAGCGTCTTCTTCTCGCCCGCGTTCGCCGGGTCGGAGACCTCGACGTGCAGGGCGTTGTAGATGTCCGGCATCGCGTCGACGGGGAACTCCACGTCGACGACCGGGCCGATGACCCGGGCGACGCGGCCCGTAGCCGTCGCGGTCTCAACAGTGGTGGTCATTTATCGGTCACTCCCCGCGGTCGCGTCGGCCAGGGCGCTCGCGCCACCGACGATCTCGCTGATTTCCTGGGTGATGTCGGCCTGGCGGGCCGCGTTGGCAAGCCGGGTGAGCGTCTCGATGAGCTCGCCGGCGTTGTCGGTGGCCGACTTCATCGCGCGCCGCGTGGCGGCGTGCTTCGAAGCGGCCGACTGGAGCAGCGCGTTGTAGATCCGGCTCTCCACGTAGCGCGGCAGCAGGGCGTCGAGGACGTCCTCCGCCGACGGCTCGAAGTCGTACAGCGGGAGGATCTCGCCCTTGGGGGCGGCCTCCTCGGCGACCTCTTCGAGGCGCAGTGGCAGCAGCCGGGCGTCGAGCGCCGTCTGCGTCATCATCGAGACGAACTCGGTGAAGACGATGTGGAGTTCGTCCACGCCGCCGTCCGCCGTCTCCTTCTCGATGGCCTCGATCAGGGGCGCCGCGACCTTCTTGGCGTCCGCGTACGTCGGCTCGTCGGTGAAGCCCGTCCACGACTCCGTGACCTTGCGCTCACGGAAGTTGTAGTGGGCGACACCGCGCCGGCCGACGATATACGTGTCGACCTGCTTGCCCTCGCGCTCCAGGCGCTCGGTCAGCTGCTCCGCCGTCTTGATGGCGTTGGAGTTGAAGGCGCCGGCCAGGCCGCGGTCGCTCGTGAGGAGCAGGACCGCGGCACGGGTCGGGTTCTCCGTCTCCGTGGTGAGCGGGTGCTTGGTGTTCGAGCCGGTGCCGACCGCCGTGACCGCGCGCGTCAGCTCGGTCGCGTACGGCGTGGAGGCCGCCACCTTGCGCTGTGCCTTGACGACGCGCGAGGCGGCGATCATCTCCATCGCCTTGGTGATCTTCTTGGTCGCGCTGACGGATCGGATGCGACGCTTGTAGACCCGGAGCTGGGCTCCCATGAGTCAGGTCCCTTCCTTACGTCACTTGGCGGCAGCGGCAGGAACGTCCTCGCCGAGCAGCTTGCCGTCCGAGGTCTCGAACTGCTTCTTGAACTCGGCCACCGCGTCGTCGATCGCCTGGATCGTGTCGTCCGACATCTTGGCGCCCTCCTTGATGGAGGTCATCAGGCCCTGGTGCTTCCGGTGCAGGAAGTCGATCAGTTCCTTCTCGAAGCGGCGGATGTCGGCGACCGGCACGTCGTCCATACGGCCGTTGGTGCCGGCCCAGACGGAGACGACCTGGTCCTCGGTGGCCATCGGCTGGTACTGGTCCTGCTTCAGCAGCTCGACCATGCGCGAACCGCGCTCCAACTGCGCCTTCGAGGCCGCGTCCAGGTCGGAACCGAAGGCGGCGAACGCCTCCAGCTCACGGAACTGGGCGAGGTCGACACGGAGGCGGCCGGAGACCTGGCGCATCGCCTTGTGCTGCGCGGAACCACCGACTCGGGAGACGGAGATACCGACGTTCAGCGCGGGACGCTGACCGGCGTTGAACAGGTCCGACTCCAGGAAGCACTGGCCGTCGGTGATGGAGATGACGTTGGTCGGGATGAACGCCGAGACGTCGTTGGCCTTGGTCTCGACGATCGGCAGACCGGTCATCGAACCGGCACCCATCTCGTCGGAGAGCTTGGCGCAGCGCTCCAGCAGCCGGGAGTGCAGGTAGAAGACGTCACCCGGGTAGGCCTCACGGCCCGGCGGGCGGCGCAGCAGCAGGGACACGGCGCGGTAGGCGTCGGCCTGCTTCGACAGGTCGTCGAAGATGATGAGGACGTGCTTGCCCTCGTACATCCACTGCTGGCCGATGGCCGAACCGGTGTACGGCGCCAGGTACTTGAAGCCGGCCGGGTCGGACGCCGGGGCGGCGACGATGGTCGTGTACTCCAGGGCGCCGTTCTCCTCCAGCGCGCGGCGCACGCCGGCGATGGTGGAGCCCTTCTGGCCGATGGCGACGTAGATGCAGCGGACCTGCTTCTTCGGGTCGCCCGAGCGCCAGTTGTCGCGCTGGTTGATGATCGTGTCGACGGCCAGGGCGGTCTTGCCGGTCTGGCGGTCGCCGATGATCAGCTGACGCTGACCACGGCCGATCGGGGTCATCGCGTCGACGGCCTTGTAGCCGGTCTCCATCGGCTCGTGCACCGACTTGCGCTGCATGACCGTGGGGGCCTGCAGCTCCAGCGCACGGCGGCCGGACGTCTCGATCTCGCCGAGGCCGTCGATCGGGTTGCCGAGCGGGTCGACGACGCGGCCGAGGTAGCCCTCGCCGACCGCGACGGAGAGGACCTCACCGGTGCGCGTGACCGGCTGACCCTCCTCGATGCCGCTGAACTCACCGAGGACGATGGCACCGATCTCGCGCTCCTCGAGGTTGAGGGCGAGGCCGAGGGTGCCGTCCTCGAACTTCAGCAGTTCGTTGGCCATGGCCGAGGGAAGACCCTCGATCTTCGCGATGCCGTCGCCGGCAAGGGTGACCGTACCGACCTCCTCGCGCGAGGCCGCGTCCGGCTTGTACGACTGGACGAAGTTCTCCAGCGCGTCCCGGATCTCCTCCGGCCGGATCGTGAGCTCCGCCATCTGGGTTCCCTGCTCTCCTTGTTGGGCCCGAAGTTTCACTTGGGGGGGATGGGGACTCCCCCCTGTAAGAGGTGAATCCTCTGCACGGCCCAACCAGGGCCGTAGGTACGTTCTTCTTTTCTCGAAATATCGAGTTGTCTCGAAATGTCGAGTTGCTGCTAGCTCGCCATGCGGCGGGCGGCGTCGTCCAGGCGGTCCGCGATCGAGCCGTTGATGACCTCGTCACCGACCTGCACCCGGATACCGCCGACGACCTCGGGGTCCACGTCCAGGTTGAGGTGCATCCGGCGACCGTAGAGCTTGGTGAGGGCGGCGCCGAGGCGCTGCTTCTGGCCGTCGCTCAGCGGCACCGCCGAGGTGACGACGGCGACCATCCGGTCCCGGCGCTCGGCGGCGAGCTTGGACAGGGACTCCAGTCCCGCTTCCAGGCTACGTCCACGCGGCGCGGTCACAAGGCGCGTCACCAGACGCTCCGTGACCGGCTTGGCCCGTCCGCCGAGCAGCCGGTGCAGCAGCTCGGTCTTGGCCGCCGCCGAGGCGGCGCGGTCGGTCAGCGCGGCGCGCAGCTCGGTGCTGGAGGAGACGATCCGGCCGAACCGGAACAGCTCGTCCTCGACGTCGTCGAGAGTGCCCGTCTTCTCCGCGGCCGTGAGGTCGGCGATGCTCGCCAGCTCCTCCAGCGCGTCCACCAGGTCGCGGGGCTGCGACCAGCGGGAGCGCGCCGTCCCGGCCACCAGGTCGGCGGTCGCGCCGCTGACCTGGCCACCGATCAGACGCTGGACCAGCTCCGCCTTGGCCTCCGCGGGCTGCGCCGGGTCGGTGAGGACCCGGCGCAGGCCGGCCTCGCGGTCGAGCAGCGCGGTGACGGCCGCCAGCTCGTCGGCGAGCGAAGCGGCGTCCACGGACGTGGAGTCCGTCAGCGCGTCGAGACGCTCACGTGCGGCTGCCAGGGCCTCGCGGCTCGCTCCGTTCATCGCGTGGCCTCGGCCTTCTCCTCGAGCTCGTCGAGGAAGCGGTCGATCACACGGCTCTGGCGGGCGTGGTCCTCGAGGGACTCACCGACGAGCTTGCCGGCCAGCTGCGTGGCGAGCGTGCCGACGTCCTGCCGAAGCGCCTGCGCGGCGGCCTTGCGGTCGGCCTCGATCTGGGCGTGACCGGCGGCGATGATCTCCTCGCGCTGCCGCTGGCCCTCGGCCCGCATCTCGGCGATGAGCGCGGCACCCTGCTCCTGCGCCTCCTGGCGCAGGCGCGCGGCCTCGTGCCGGGCCTCGGCGAGCTGTGCCTTGTACTGCTCAAGGACGCTCTGGGCCTCGACCTTCATGGCGTCGGCCTCTTCGATACCGCCTTCGATCGCCGCGCGACGCTCCTCCAGAACCTTGTTGATGTTCGGAAGCAGCTTCTTCCCGAGGAAGAAAAAGACGATGGCGAAGGTGACGAGGCCGATGACCAGTTCGGGGCCCGGCGGGATGAGGGGATTCTCCGATTGCTCCGCCGCCAGCTGCACCAGCTGTTGTGTCAGCTGCATGTCATCAGTGCCTTTCCCTGAAGGGTGGTCGTCAGCCGCGGTTTACTTGTAGGTGTAAACGAACGGCATGACGATGCCGATGAGGGCGAGCGCCTCACAGAAGACGAAGCCCAGGATCTGGTTGGCGCGGATCAGGCCGGCGGCCTCGGGCTGACGGGCCAGGGCCTGGGTGCCGTTGCCGAAGATGATGCCGATGCCGATGCCGGGACCGATGGCGGCGAGGCCGTAGCCGACGGAGGCGATGGAGCCGGTGACGGCGGCAAGGGTCTCAGTGGCAGCCATGCTGATTCTTCCTTCTCATTTCAAGGACCGGTGGGGGTTGGCCACCGGGCGTCTGGTGACGGGGGCGGAGGGGGAGGGGGAGTTCAGTGGTGCTCGGCGAGAGCGCCCTGAACGTAGGTGCAGGCCAGCAGGACGAACACGTACGCCTGGACGGCCTGGACGAAGAGCTCGAACCCGATCATGAGGATGGTCATCACGAAGGAGACCGCCGCGGCGGGGACCAGGTAGCTGTTCATCAGGTACCAGCTCGCGACCGTGAACATCACGAGCAGCAGGTGGCCGGCGAACATGTTGCCGAAGAGTCGGACGGCGTGGGTGAAGGGCCGGACCAAGAGGTTCGAGAAGAACTCGATGAGCATGACCAGCGGCAGCACCCAGCCGAGGGACTTGTCGTACCCGGTGAGGTTCTTCAGACCACCGACGAAGCCGTGCTTGCGGAAGGTCAGGATGAGCCAGGTGAAGTAGACGATCCCGGCCAGGGCCGCCGGGTAGGCGATGATCGACGTGACCGGGAACTGCGCGACCGGGATGACCGACCAGAGGTTCATGACCCAGACGAAGAAGAACAGCGAGACCATGAACGGGACGTACTTGTCGCCCTCACGCTTGCCGAGCGTCTCGTAGACGATGCCGCGGCGGACGAAGTCGTAGCCCGCCTCGCCGATCATCTGGAGCCTGCCGGGGATCACCTTGGCCTTGCCGAACGCTGCCCAGAAGAAGCCGATGACCACCAGGGTGCTGAGCAGCGCGAGCAGCATCGGCTTGTCGATGTCGACACTGCCGACCGTGAACATCGGCTTGAACAGGAAGGAGTGCAGGCCCGGCGACGGGAAGCCGCAGCCGTTGTCGGCGAAAACGCGGCAACTCCAGTCGAAGGCGAGCGTGGTCTGGTCAGCACTCACCGCGAGCTCCTTCGGCGTGACGCATGGATACGGCAACCTCGTTGTGTCGGCGCGGCGCGCAGCCGCGGGTCGGCACCGGACTGGTGTTACGGATGTGGGGGCGGCTGGGGGGCATCAAGCCTCGCGAATGAGCAGGCGACAGCTCCGATGCCCGCGCCCGCGATGCCGCAGTTGGCACCGGACGATAGCAGGAGATCACACACGCCTTTATCCCGGCCCTACCCCTCACGACGAGTGCCCTGTCTTCTCGGGCTTCTCGCCCTCGCGGGAGTCGGGGTCGACGTAGAAGATCCTGGCCTTCAGGTGCGCCCGGGTCTGTGCGGCCATCCACACGACGGTCGCGGCGATCAGCGAGAGCGCGAACGCCCTCGTATTGAAGAGAGTGGTGCCCTTGAACAAGGCCAGGAAGAGCATGACCAGCAGCAGCTGGGCGACGTAGAGCATGAGCCCCATGGCCTGGAAGAGCTGCGGGAGCGTTTTTGCCGTCCACTGCAGCACATAGAGGCCGATCCCCATGTAGGCGACGGCGAGCAGCACGCCGACGGCCGCCCCGAGCGCCCCCTTGCCACCGGCGAGCGCACCACTGACAGCGACGGCGACCACGCCGGCAGCCGCTGTGGGCGCAGCGATCTGCAGAAGGTTCCGGGCGTCATTGGACGGCATGGCGGCAACTCCGCTTTCACAGGGGGCAGGGTGTCGTCATGGACGAGCGTAGTCCCGGGCTGAGTGATCGAACCTCACACCTCCGGACCGTCGCACTGCGGCCCTTCGGTTCTCTCCGGGGTTCTCGTGAACCGTATCACAAACTATTTGATGAGGTCTTTACCTGATCGGTGTGCTCACTGTCACACATGAGAGTGAGGGCGCACGTCCGTGCAATAACCGCGCCCAGTTGCCTGGTATTAGGAGAGTTTGTTCCCCCATGAGTGGGCAATGCTCTCGTCAGATTCTTACCTTGCCGTCAGGGCACCCCCGGCCGGTTCATCATATTTGCGGCGTATATATGAAAGATCGCCAAGGAGATCCGCCGAGGTGGAGCGCCGGCCGCGGGAACGTCGTGGAGCGTCGACCGGCAGCGCGCCCGTTGCCTCCCAGCACAGACGTCCGTCGCCGTCGATATAACTGCGGGTCTGTCCCTTGTTGTCCGGGTGCAGGCAGTACGGGATGTCGAGGTAGCCCTTGCGGAACGCCAGCAGCAGAGCGCGGCCCACATCCGGGTCGAGCTCCAGAACGGCGTTGACCAGTGCCGATGCCTCGTCGTAGGTCGCGGAGCCGACGGCGGCGTCGACCGGGACTCGTGTCGCCCGCCGGGCCGCCCAGGCCGCGTACTCCAGGGCGCGGACGTTCACCTCGATGCTCGGGATGCGCTGTGATTCCGCGGCCGTCTTGACTATCAGCCGCTGCGCACCGCCCTCGACGGCGAGCTCGGCCGCCTGGCCGAGCAGGCGGTAGGCGCCGTCGTGCGTCTGCGGGTACAGGCCCATGTACGCGTAGACGACGACGTGCCAGTCGGACACCCGCAGCAGTTCCCCGCACAGCCGCCGCAGCGCCGCGATCGCCTCGCGGTCCTGGCCCGGGTGAGTCTGCTGCGCGTAGCTGACGGAGATGCTGCGGATGCCGTGCTGGACGAAGAAGAGGGCCTCCAGCACGCTGATGGCCACGAGCTGGCCGGGCGGGCACAGCTGCCCGAGCATGCAGCCGCCGAAGGTCTCCAGATGCGGCTCCACACCGGTGTCGCGGAGCCGGGTGAGCAGCTCACAGCCGCGTTCCCAGTTGAGGACGGACTCCGCCAGCGGCGTGCGGCCGTAGGGCAGGCAGTAGGAGACCGGCCCGCCCTCGGTGGCGCCCAGACGTACGGCGAGCATGGCCTGGAAGATGTCTACGGGATCCGCCGACCCGTGGCGCACCTGAACAGGGAAGTGCGGGCCCTCGATGCCGGCCAGTATGCCGGCGGTCGTCGCCGCCGGGTGGGTGACCAGGGGATAGCCGTTGAGGGCGACGCCGTCGCGCAGGGCGCTCTCCACGGCGGCCAGGTGACCCACCCGGGTGTGGGCGTCGATGGTGATCGTGCCGACCGTGCGGGCGGCCGCGGCCCGGGTGGCGGCGAGCCCGGCGCGCATGACGGCCGGGTCGCCGAATCCCATCCGCGGCTGGACGACGAGCCGGCCGGCCTCGGCCTCGGCCCTGACGTACGCGCCGAAGTCCGCGGTCTGCCGCTCGCTCATCGGGCAGTGTGCAGTGGGACCGGGAGACGGCCCGGCGCCACGGTCTGGTGAAGCGAGGCAGCGAAGATGGCCAGGGCGGTGGCCGGGTCCTGCTCCTCCTCGAAGACCTCGTCGAAGCCGGCCGCCCTCAGCTCCCGGGCGCGGGCGGAGCTCTTGCCGTCGACTCCGAGCTTGCCGCCGATGACCACGGGGGTACTGGTCAGGTCGGGGTGGGAGCGGAGCTTCCCGATGACACGCAGGCCGTCCTGGTGGCCGTGGCCGTTGACGCTGCTGACGACGACGAACGCGGGACGCAGCGCGGCGCAGCGGTTGACCAGCAGGTCGTCGGGGACACAGGGGCCGAGGTTGACGACCTCGTAGCCGAGTTCCTCCAGGAGGAGTTGGAGGAAAACCAGGTTCCAGGTGTGGGAGTCGGAGGCCATCGTCGTCACGACGACGGTCGGCCTGGCCGCGGTGCGCGCGTCAGTCATGTTCCCGTTCCGCCTTCCGGTAGGTCCGTACGTGTTCGATACGGGAGACGGAGACCACATCGCCGTCGCGGACCACGGCCTCGGCCGGGGCGGGCCTGCCCAGGAACATCAGGAGGCTGGCGGTGGGGCCGTAGGCTCCGGTGTTGGGGATGGCGAGGAGGTCGCCGGGGCCGATGCCGGCGGGGACCTCGACGTCCCGGCCGAGGGTGTCGCCCGGGGTGCACAGCGGTCCGGCGAGGGTCACCCGCTGCGTCTGCTCGGCGCCGGAGTCGACGCGGACGGACACCGGGAGGATGCGACCCAGGCCGGACAGTCCGCCGAAGGTGTTGATGCCGGCGTCTAGGACGACGAAGGTCCGGCCGCGGCCGGTCTTGACGTTGCTGACGGACGCCAGCAGAGTCCCGCAGTCGCCGACCAGGTAGCGGCCCGACTCGACGGCGAGCCGGGGGGCGCCCTGGCGCCAGCGCGGGAAGTGCGCGTCGAGGGCGGCTTCGAGCGCGGCGCGCAGGGCGGGGTAGGCCGTGCGCTCGCCGTGCTGCCCGTACGGCGACGCGAAGCCGCCGCCGATGTCGAGCAGGCGCAGGGGCACGCCGAGTTCCCGCTCGATGCGGGCCGCGGCGTCGATGGTGTGCCGGAACTCGGCGATCAGGGCGTCCTCGTCGGAGGCGTTGCTCTGGGAGAACAGATGCAGACCGGCGAGGGAGGTGCCCGGCACCGCGCGCAGCCGCGGCGCGAGGCCGGCGATGGTCTCGCTGTCGAAGCCGAACTGGGTGGGCCGGCCGGTCATCCGGACGCCGGTGGCCGCCCGGGCGGTCGCGTCGTTGATGCGCAGCAGGCAGTCGGCGACCGTGTCATGGGCCAGCGCGGCCTCGCCGATGTGCTCGAGGTCGGTGAGCGATTCGGCGGAGAAGAGCCGGACGCCCTGCCCGATCGCCTCGTGCAGTTCGCCGGGAGTCTTGCCGGGCCCGGTGTAGAGGATGCCCCTGGGGTCGTGCCCGGCCTGCAGGGCCGCGGCGAGTTCGCCGGTGGAGCTGATCTCGGCGCGGCAGGCGCGGCCGTCGCCCTCGCGCAGGGCCTGGACGAGGTCGACGTGCGGGTTGGCCTTGAGGGCGTAGAAGACGTCGAACTCCTCGGGCAGCCAGCCGAACAGGTCGCGCCGGGCGGCATCGAGGCGGTCGAGGTCGTAGACGTACAGCGGGGTGCCGTAGGCGTCGGCCAGTTCGCGCAGTCGGGTGCGGCCGGTCATGCGCCCTCCCCCTTCAGCAGGGCCGCGAGCTCGCGGCGGGCGTTCTTGCCGTGCAGGGTGAGCGGGAAGTCCTTCAGGACACGGCAGACGGTGGGTACCTTCGGCAGTTCGAGGCGCTTGGTGAGTTCGGCAGTGACCTGGTGGGCGTCGAGGTCGCTCTCGACGAACAGGGCGAGCCCGTGTCCGTCGCCGGGCGGCAGCGCGGCGGCGGCCCGTACACCGGGGATGTCCATGGCCGCGCTCTCGATCTCCACGGTGCTCATGCGGAAGCCCTTGTGCTTGAACATGTCGTCGCGGCGGCCCTGGAAGTAGAGGTGGCCGTCGTCGTCGAGCCAGCCGTAGTCGCCGGTGTACAGCAGTGGCTCCCCGGTGCGCGGGTCGCGGCGGAAGGAGCGGGCGGTGTCCTCGGGGTTGCGCCAGTAGCCGGCCATCACATGGGGGCCGGCGGCAACGATCTCCCCCACCTCACCGGCGGGCAGCGGGCTGCCGTCGTCGTCGAGGACGAGCACGCGGGTGCCGGGCAGCGGCAGGCCGACGGAGCCGGGGCGTTCCCGGTCGGCCTCGGGCGGCATGACCGTGATGCGCTTGGCCTCGGTCTGGCCGTACTGCCGGACCACACGGGCGCCGGGGAAGTGGGCGCGCAGGGCGTCGATGGTGCTCTCGGGCAGGGCGGCGCCGGTGTTGGTGAACATGCGCACGGGTGGCACGGGCCGGGTGTCCCGGCCGGCCAGTCGGACGATCATCGTGGCGAGGGACGGCACGATCGGCACGATCGTCACGCCGGTCTCCCGCATGCGCTGCAGGAGGCGGAAGTCGGACTCGCCGTCGGCGAGGACGATCTCGCAGCGCGCGACACAGGTCATCAGGACCTTGCACAGGCCGTAGTCCCAGGACATGGGGAAACGGCAGAAGACCACGTCGTCCGGGCGGTATCCGAGCACCTCGGTCAGGGCGCGGCAGGCGAAGCTCACCTGGGCGTGGGGGCACGCGACCGCCTTCGGGGCGGCGGTGCTGCCGGAGGTGTAGATCAGCACGGCCAGGTCGTCGGCCGCGACCGGTTCCGGTTCACCGCGGTCCGCGCCGTCCGGCGCGAGGTCCGGCCGTACATCGGCGATGTCGTACACCGGTGCGGTGCTGACGCGGCGCAGCGCCGGGGCGCCGGCGGCGTCGGTGAGGACGAGTTTCGGTTCCGCGTTGCCGAGGACGGAACGCAGGTGGAACTCCTTCATCGCCGGGTTGAGCGGGACGAAGACGGCGCCGGCCCGCGACGTGCCGTAGAACATCGCGGCCAGTTCCCGGCTGGTCGGCAGCTGGACGACGACGCGGTCGCCGCGGCCGATGCCCTGGCCGCGCAGCCAGCGGGCGAACGCCCCGGCGGCCGCGGCCAGTTCCCGGTAGGTCCAGCGGCCGGTGGCGTCCCGGATCGCCGGGGCGTCCGGCGCCTCCTGGGCCGCTGCGTCCAACAGGGAGTGGATGGTCTGGCCGTTCAAGCGTGTTTCCCCCGTTTCAGCGTGCGCGAGCGGTGGTGAGCATGTCCCGCAGGGCGCGGCGGTCGATCTTTCCGTTGGTGTTCAGCGGCAGGTCCGCCAGCACGGTGAGGGTGCCGGGGACCATGTATTCGGGCAGGCGGGCGCGCAGGGAGGCGAGGACGTCGGCGGCTTCGACGTCCTCTCCCGTGCAGACGGCCGCGAGGCGCGTCTCACCGCCGGGGCCGGGCAGGGTCAGCGCGACGGCGTCGCGCACGTGCGGGTGGGCGCGCAGTTCGCTCGCCACCTCGGCGAGCTCCAGGCGGTAGCCGCGCACCTTGACCTGGTCGTCGAGGCGGCCGAGGTGGGTGAGGCCGTCCTCGCCGAGGCACACCCGGTCGCCGGTGCGGTACCAGAGCCGGTCGTCCGGGTCCGGTACGGCGTCCACGGCCGTGGCACGGTCGTCACCGGGTTCGTAGCGCAGGAAACGGCCGGCGTTGTCGGTGGGGTCGAGGTAGCCGGGGAAGCGCTGGACGCCCCGGACGCACAGCTCGCCCTCGTCGGCGGGGCGGCCGTCGTCGTCCACGACGAGGTGTTCCAGGCCGGGGTAGAGCCGCCCGATCGGCACGGTGCCGTTCGCGGCCAGGTTCTCGGCCGGAGTGTCGGTCAGCCGGTGCTGGGTGCAGCTCAGGGTCAGCTCGGTCGGGCCGTAGAGGTTCTCCAGCACGCTGTCGGGGGCAGCCGCCCGCCATGCCTCGGCCTGCGCGGTGGTCAGCGGCTCGCCGCAGAACAGGCTCCAGCGCAGCGTGGGCATGCTGCCGGGGGTCAGTCCGCGCAGCCGTCGGGCGAGGGAGATCACCGACGGCACGGAGAACCAGTGGGTGATGCGTTCCCTGGCGACGAAACGGGCGGGGGCGAGGAGGTCGCCGCGGCCGGGCACGACGACCGTGGCGCCGCGGCTCCAGGCCGCGAACAGGTCGAAGACGGAGAGGTCGAAGGTGAGGTCGAAGGTCTGGGAGAGCCGGTCGCCGACAGCGATGCCGTAGCGATCGGTCACGTGGTCCAGGTAGGCGGTGACGTTGCGGTGCCGGATCGGGACGCCCTTCGGCGTGCCGGTGGAGCCGGAGGTGAAGAGGATGTAGCAGATGTCGTCGGGCCCGGCGGCCCCCGGGGCGGTGAGCGGGGCCGGGGCGGGTGTGGTGGCATCGGGTGTCAGCACCGGTACCGGCAGCTCGACGCCCGCGCGGTCCGGGTCGGCCAGGACGCAGTCCAGTGCGGCCGCCTTCGTCGTCGTCGCCGTGCGCGCGGGCGGGAAGTCGGGGTGCAGCGGAACAACGGTGGCGCCGAGACGCTGTACGGCGAGATAGCCGGCGTAGGCGGTCAGGGTGCGCAGGGCGAGCAGGCCGACCCGGCGGGGGGCCGGGCCGTCGGTGCCGGCGACCAGGGCGGCGGCCAGGCGTGCGGCGAGCGCGTCCAGTTCGGCGTAGGTGTGGGCGGTGCCGTCGAGTTCGAGCGCCACGGCGTCCGGGTGGTCGCGGACCGACGCGGCGAACCGTCCGTAGAGGGAGTCCTGGTGGGTCATCGGCCCGCGTCCTCCTGCGGCTCGCTCTCCAGGCGCTCCATGGTGCCGATCACCTGCTCGAAGGACCTTTGCACGGCCCCTTCCCGGTACCGCCCTCGCTCGGCGGAGGCGATGCCGAAACGGACGGCCTGCGGGAGAGTCGCCCACGCTGCCGACGCCTCGGCGACGCCTTCCGTCTCGGGTCGGGAAGCCAGTCGGAAGCGCTGGTGACGGGCGGCGGTCCAGATGTCGTCGGCGTAGCGGGCGAGTGCGCCGGGGTCGGCGCACACCGTGTGGGCCACATGCCGCAGCGCGGGCAGCGGCCCCTCCACCCAGGTGCCTTCGGGGGCGGCCGTGTCCGGCGCGTCGGTGAGCTCGAGCCAGCGGTAGCCGGTGTACGGCGCCAACTCGGTGACCTCACCTAGGGCGTGGCGGTCCCGGCTGACGGCCTGGGCGGTCGTAGCGGACAACGGCCTGAGGATGTCGTGGAGTTCGACGTCGTCGAGGATGCCTTGGTACGCGGTCTGAGAGCCGTGGGGAGTGAGGGCGTCGAAGTCGTCGCGTACCTGCCACTTGCCGTCGGCGTGCCCGCGGAGCACCACCCAGTGCGAGGTCTCCGCGCCGCCGTACGACGGGGACCAGCGGATGTGGCGGGTGTTGGCGACAGCGAGCACGGCGCCGTGCCGGGACAGTTCGGCATCGAGCGCGAGGCGGGCGACGGCCCAGTCGTCGGCACCGCGGTAGACGAGTCCGCGGCCCTGGTCGTCGATGTCGACGCGGGTGTGGTGGGAGAACGCCAGCCCGCCGTCAGGCGGATCGGTGCGCACGCGCAGGCGGACGGCGGCAGCGAGCCGGTCCCGGATGTCGGGGACACGGGGTTCCAGGTAGGCCACCAGGCTCGCGGTGTAGCAGCTCAGCTCGGCCGGAGGCTCAGTCACTGTCGTTCTCCAGGGGGCGTTCGGCGGGAGGTCGGTACGGAAAGCGGCGTGTAGGCGCAGCTGAGCGGGATCGGCGACTGCTCGCGCAGGCTCACCCACCGGTGGTGGCCCCAGGCACCCCGCCGGGTGTACGGGGCGACGTCGGCCGTCCACAGACCGCCCGCGAGACCGGTGCCGTCGGCCTTGACGATGGCCTCGCGTACGGTCCACAGCCAGGCGAACTCCCGTGCCCGCGCGGCCATGGGCAGACGGGCGAGCCGCTCGGTGTGGGTCTTGGCGCAGCGGCGCAGCATCGCGTCGGACACGGTGTCCGGCGGGTGCTGGAGGTCGACGCCGACGGCGTGGTCGAGGGCGGCGCAGGCGGCGACGGTATCGCCGTCGTGGCTGACGCTGATGCCGATGTCGGGCCGGTCTACGAGGCGGGGCGCACCCCGGTCGGTGTAGGCGACGGGTGCCTGCCGGGCCTGGGGGAAGTGGGCGGCCAGCAACTTGCGCAGGGCCCGGCGCGCGGCGAGGTGTTCGCGAGCGCGCCAGTCGGGCAGGTGCTCGGCGCCGGCCAGGTCCTGCGGGGTGAGCCCGGCCGGCTCGTCGGCAGGGGTGCCGATCGGTTCCACGGTGACCCAGACGCCGGGAGCCGCCTCGGTGTGCAGGCGGGTCCCGGCGACGTCGGCGGCGGGGGCGGTCATGGCGTCAGCCCGCTCAGGACCTGGTCGAGGCGTTCGGCGACGGTGTCGAGGACGACTTCGGTGGCGCCGCCGCCGATGCCGAACACCGCCGCCTCGGCGCGCAGCCGCTGCACTCCGCCGCGGTCGAAGCCGTCGGCTCCCTGCAGCCGGGCGCACTCGGTGAGGATGTGTTCCACGGTCATGCCGGACAGCGCCTTGAGCGAGGCGGCGGCGGTGGCGTCGTGGTGCTGCGCGATGCGGTCGGCGGACTGGGTCCACAGCGCGTCCAGAGCGCTGAGACGTACGGCACAGTCCGCGAGCCGCTGGCGCACGGACGGCGACCGGCGCAGGGGCACGCCCTCTACGGACCGGGTGGCGAGCCGCTGGGCCGTGCCGGCTACGACCCTGCGGCACAGCGCCACCGCCCAGGCCGCGGAGGCCAGGCGTTCCACGGTCACGTGCCGGGCGAACAGGGCCAGCCCCCGGCCGGGGCGGCCAAGGACGTACTCGCGGGACAGACGCACGGAGTCGAAGTGGAGGTGACCGAGGCCCGCGCCGTCGAAGAGGTCGGTGTCGGCCGCTCGTACCGTCACTCCGGGGGCGGTCAACGGAACCAGGACCCAGGTGAAGCTGGTGAAGTGGCGGCCGGAGCGGTGCCGGGCCAGGACCAGGGCGTGGCCGGCGGTCAGGGCGGAGGTGACCCAGCGCTTGCCGCCGTCGAGAAGGATGCCCCCGTCGCCGTGGGAGAGGTCAACGGTGGTGCCGAGGGCGGCGAGGTCGGAGCCCGGCGAGGCCGTGTCGGTGGCCGCGAGGGCGAGCAGTTCGCCTCCGTCGAGGGCCGCGCGCAGGATGCGTGAGGTGACGGGGCTGTCGGCCGCCTCGGCGAGCAGCGGTGTCACGTTGGCGAGTTGGACGAGCAGCGCGAGGACGGTGCCGGTCGCACCGTGTGCGTCGGCCTCGGTGAGGATGCGGCGCAGCAGCAGCGGATCAAGACGGCCGGCCGGCTCCTTGCCGTAGAGCTCGGTGAGCGTGCCGGAGGCGGCCAGGCCCGAGAGGATCGCGGCCGTGTCGCCGTCGTGCAGCCCGAGGGGCCGGTCAGGCAAGGCGCACCTCCGCATCGAGCAGGGCGAGCCTGCCGTCGGCGAGGTGGAGGCGGTCGTTGCTGTAGTTGAGCGCGGCGGACCTGAGGTCGCGCAGGGCGCGT
Organism: Streptomyces sp. NPDC046759; assembly: GCF_040645475.1. Taxonomy (NCBI): domain Bacteria; kingdom Bacillati; phylum Actinomycetota; class Actinomycetes; order Kitasatosporales; family Streptomycetaceae; genus Streptomyces; species Streptomyces sp. NPDC046759. The sequence continues at coordinate 89,634 of NZ_JBEYYJ010000034.1, forward strand.
TCGAGTCCGGTGGGCGAGCTCTTGAGGTAGCCGTGGCGCAGACCGACGGCGTCGACCAGGTCCTCGATGGTGCGGTGGCACTCCTCGGACGCGGTGATCTTGAGGGCGTTGACCAGCAGCTGGTACTTGGGGCGGGAGAGGTCGTCACCGTCGTCGGCCGCCCCGGAGAGGGTGGCGGCGGTGTGCCGGAGCAGGGCATGCACGGTGTCCAGCCGCTGCCGGGCGCGGGAGAGCCGGGTCAGCAGCAGCTCGGAGTCGAGGTTGGCGCTCTTGCGGCCGGACGGGCTGCGCAGGGTGTGCAGCACCCGGGACAGGGCGCCGGCGGCGGTGCCCAGCCAGCTCGCGGCCCAGCCGAGGTGGGCCAGGGGACCGAAGGTGTCCAGGACGACCTTGCGGAACTGGCCGTGCTCGCCGACGACCTGGTGGCCGGGTACCTGGCCGGTGAGCTTCAGGGCGACGCTGTGGCTGGCGCGCATGCCGAGCGGGTCCCAGTCGCCGGAGACGTCGATGTCCAGCTGGTCGCGGTGGGCGTAGACGAGGGAGACCTCGTGCGGGGAGCGTGCCGTGGGGCTGAGCATGGTGATCAGGAAGCCGTCGGCGTGGGCGCCGCCGGTGACGATCGGTGCGACCCGGTCGATGACCAGCCGGTCCGCTTCCGTGGCGAGTTCGGCCGCGGAGGTGAGCAGGTGACCGCCCTTGCCGGCCTCCGTGGTGACGGAGGCCAGGTAGAGGCGTCCCGCGGCGATCTCCGGGAGGAGTTCCGCGGCGAGCCGGGGGGCTGCGTGCCGGACGATGCCGGCGACCTGCTGGCAGTGCATGGTGAAGATCATGGCGACGGACATGTCGACGCGACCGAGGGCGATGCCGGCGTCCAGGACGTCGTCCACCCCGCCGCCCATCCCGCCGTGGGCGGTGGGCACCATCAGGCCGAGCAGTCCGCTCCGGCGCATCTCCGCCAGGGCCTCGACGGGGAACTCGGCGGCCTCGTCGCGGGACGCGGCGTACTTCTCGGCCGTCTCGCACACTCCGCGGACGGCGTCCGCGGTGGCTTGTGCGTCGAAGCCGGTGCGGTCGAAGCCCCTCATATCGAGTCCGCCGTGCCGGCGGGCATCGCGGCGACGGCCGCGTTCCACAGGCTGCCCGCGGTGGCGAAGGTGTCCTCGGTGAGGACGTCGTCGGGCAGTTGCACCCCGAAGGTGTCCTCCAGCGTGAACATCAGCTCGATGGCCTGCATGGAGTCCAGTCCTAGCTCGCGCAGCGGGGTGTCGGCCGTGATGGGCTGGTCGCCGAGGAAGGGCAGAAAAGGCCTGAGCATCTCGGTAAATCGGGCGTCCACGGAAGAGCTTTCCCTTCGAGGTGACTGTGTTCTATGCATGGTCGAGTGCGCGGTTCAGCAGTGCGCACAGTCCCGCGACGCTCTGCAGGTTCTCGGGCACCAGGTCGGCCGGGTCGAACTCCACGGCGAACCGTTCTTCGAGGATCTCCACGACTTCCACCATCCGGATCGAGTTGAATTCCGGATGGAGCGTCAGATCTTGTTCTGCCAGGTCCTTTTCAGCGATCTGGAGAACGGAGGCGACGACCTCGCGCACGGTGGCGCCGGCCCCGAACGCCACGGAGTCCCCCGCAAGCGCCTCGGCTGCGCGCTCGAACAGGCCCGGCGGCTCGGCCCGGCCACGATCCACGCGGCGGAAGGCGAGGTAGGCGTGCTCGACGAGACCGTCCCACCGCTGAAGATGCTCCCGCACCGGCTCCGGCAGCGCAGCGCCCCGCTGTTCCTCCAGACAGGCGGCGTGCAGTCGGCGGGCGCGGGCGAGCAGCCAGGTCTCCAGCGTGAAGGCCTCCAGTGCCGCCCGCCGGTCCGGGTGCTCGCGATAGCCGCGCAGGTACTCCGGCGGCGGACCGGACTCGTGGCGGGGCCGGGGCGGTGCGCCGAGCGGACGGGGTGTGAACCGCACGGTCTCGGCGCCGTCCGGCAACGCCTTGAGCAGCGCGGCGAAGTCCTCGCGCCGATAGGGCAGTTGACGGGGGCGGGCGCTGCCCCACTGGGTGTCGTTGTGGTAGGCGTCGCTGATCACGACGGTGTCGCCGCCGTCGTCGTCCACGAGGAAGCTGTGCTCCACATGTTTGGTCCCGTGGTAGGGCACCCAGGGCAGGTGGTAGGCGTCGGCGACGACATACAGCGGGCCGTCGGCGGTGTCCGGCACCTCGCCCGGGGCGGGCGGGCGGCGGTCGGTGACGTCCAGGCCGAGCAGGGCCGTGGCGTCGGTGAGCTGCTGGTCGAGGGTCGGTTCGACGGTGAGCAGGCCGACCAGGGGCCCGTGGGCCAGCGGGCGCGGCGCGCAGCGCAGCACGCCGCCCAGGCGGGTGTGCGTGCCCGTGCCGTGGTGCCGGTCGGCGAGCAGGGCGAGGTTGGCCTGAAGACAGTCCAGGTGCTGGGCGTGGGCGGGGAAGGGGGTCACCGGACCGGGCTCCCTTCGGCGCCGTCGACGGCCAGGTCGACGAGGTCGCGGACGGTCTCGTAGGAGCGGCCGGCGAACAGGTCGTCGGGCAGCGGGGTGTCGAGTTCGTCCTCGAGCCTGCTGAGGATGCCCAGCAGGCGCATGGAGGAGATCCGCAGCAGCTCGCCGCCGAGCGGCTCGTCCTCGGACAGCGCGGACGGCCGCAGGCCGGGTCCGGCCTCGGCGGCGATCACGCGCTTGACGGCCTCGGCGATGCTGTCCCGGTCGGGATTCACTTCTGGGTTGACCTTCCGTCGTGTGTTCGCGGTACGGCGGTGAGGCCGCTCAGCGCGCCCTCGGGGAGTCCGCGGCCGACATGTGCTCCGCGATGGCCCGGATCACCGCTTCTCCCTGGGAGTTGAGGTAGAAATGGCCGCCGGGGAACACGGTGATGTCGAACCGTCCGGTGGTGTGCTCGGCCCAGGACCGCGCCTCTTCCGGGGTCACCTGGGGGTCGGTGTCGCCGGTGAGGGCGAGGACCGGACAGCTCAGCGGCGGACCGGGGCGGTAGCGGTAGCCCTCCACGGCCCGGTAGTCGCCGCGGATGACGGGCAGGATCATCCGCAGGAGTTCCTCGTCGGCGAGTATCCGGTCGTCGGTGCCGTCCATGCCTCGGATCTCGGCCATCAGCCCCTCGTCGTCCCGCAGGTGCACCAGGTCCCGGGTGGGCCGGACGCACGTCGGGGCACGGCGGCCGGAGACGACGAGCCCCTGGGGTGCCCTGCCGTCGCGCTCCAGCAGGCGGGCCGCCTCGAAGGCGACCATGGCGCCCATGCTGTGCCCGAAGAGGGTGACGGGCCGGTCGAGCCAGGGGGCGAGCGCGTCCACGGCGGCGCGGGCGAGCTCGTCGATGGAGCCGAGGCAGGGTTCCTGCCGGCGCTCCTGGCGCCCGGGGTACTGCACGGCGAGGACGTCCGTGTCGCCCGCCATGGCCCGGGCCACCGGTACGAAGTACGGGGCGGCGCCGCCGGCGTGCGGGAAGCACACCAGCCGCCGGTCGGCGTCCGGCGCCGGCTCGTACCGGTGGATCCACTTCTCGGTGACTACTGCGCCCACGCGGGCCGCTCCCGGATGGTCAGGACGGCGGAGGAGCAGACCCAGCCGGGGCCCTGCGACGTCACCAGGACGTGATCGCCCACCTCGACCTCTCCGGTGCGCACCGCGTGCTCCAGGGAGATGAGGATGTCCGCGCCGCCGGCGTGTCCGACGGAGGCTCCGTACTCCCAGATCAGCCGGTCGTCGGGAATACCGAGCGGGCGCAGCAGGGCATGCTCGATCATCCGCTTGTCCACGTTGATCGTGATGACCTTGGAAATGTCGGCGGCGGTCATTCCGGCGTCGATGATGGAGTCGTTGATGACACCGAGGTCGAATTTCGTGAACGTCTCGAAGAGCTCGGTGAAGCCCATGACGTTGTCCACGAAATACTGCGACCGCTCCCCCACATTGAAATACTTCCGGGGGTTTCCATCGGGCGGGAGCAGGGATTCCTGACCACGGTGCCACTGCTCAAGACTGTGCAGCGTCCCGGAATTCATGGACCGCACCTCGGCGAATCCACCCCGGCCGTTCACCACGGCGGCAATCGCTCCGTCCGAGTAAAGGGACGAAGTGCCGAAATCACGCCACCGGTTGATGAGCGGGGAGCTGAAGTTCGTGGCCGTGGTGAGCAGGACGTTCTGCCGGCGGCCTACGCCGGTGATCTGCCCCGCGGCCGTCTCCAGTGCGCCGAGCACGCCGTCGCAGCCTTGCTGGACGTCGAGCGACGGGATGTGGCCGGCGCCCAGTTCACGCAGGATGTAGCCGGGCGCGTACGCCCCTTCGGGCACTTGGTAGTAGACGCTGCCGTGGATGTGGGAGTCGATCGCCGCCAGGTCCACGGCCGAGCGCTCGACAGCGCTGCGGGCAGCCAGGACGGCCATGTCGACGGCCGGAGTGTCGCCGGCCACGTGCGTGCCGGTCAGGCCGGCCGCGGTGAACTCGCCGCGCTCGTAATCCCCCGCGCCCTCCGCGTCGGCAACGGACACCCATTCCGAGAGGTGCACGCCGAGCGAGTCAATGTATACACCATTTACCTGCATCGCGAAAATCCCTTCACGCCCCCGCTTTTTCTGATCACTACCCAATTACAGCGGCAATCGCCGTGTCAAGCCAGGTCGGCGAACCATTACCCACCCCACACGTGATGTGCATCACATCTGAATTTTGGCAGTACGGTATCCATATACCTGCTCGTTCTTTCCGCTGACGGAGGAATGATGAACGTTCACATTGCACCCGGTGCCGAGGTCGACGAAAAGGCGACCGTGGGCGACGGCACGTCCGTCTGGGGCACGGCTCATATACGGGAGGACGCGGTCGTGGGCCGCGACTGCAACATCGGGCGGGGCGTGTACATCGGCCCCGGCGCCACGGTCGGGGACAACTGCAAGGTGCAGAACTACGCCCTGCTCTACGAGCCGGCCCGGGTGGAGGACGGCGTGTTCATCGGCCCCTCCGCCGTGCTCACCAACGACCCGCATCCCCGTGCCATCACCCCCGCCGGAGTCCCGAAGGGACCTCAGGACTGGACCCCGGTGGGGGTGACCGTCCGGCACGGCGCCTCCATCGGCGCCCGCGCGGTGTGCGTGGCGCCGGTGACGGTCGGGCGCTGGGCGCTGGTGGCCGCCGGCTCCGTCGTCACCCGGGACGTGCCCGACTTCGCGCTGGTGGCGGGGTCGCCGGCCCGCCGCGTGAAGTGGGTCGGGCGGGCCGGTGTGCCCCTCGAGGACGAGGGGGACGGCCGCTTCCGCTGCCCGCGCACGGGTGAGCGGTACACCGAGCACGACGGTGACACGCTGATCCCCGACGGGGAGGCAGAACTCCACGACGACCTCTCCTGACGGCGCACGGCGACATGCGGCGGCTACGGCGGCTACGGCGGCTACGGCGACCGCAGTGGCTATGACGGACGGCGGACGGCTGTTGGCGGGCGGGGTGGCACCTGGGTTCGGGGCAGCGCGTTCAGGCAGGCCAGCAGGGTGCGGGCCTGCACGCTGACGTAGTGCTCATGCCGCAGCAGCCCACCCAGCTGCGGCACGCTGAACCAGGCGAATTCCGGCGGGAGTCGGGTGGGCAGTGTCGAGTCGGCCTCGACGATGGTGTAGCGGGCCACCGCGTCCAGGAACCGTCCGCCCTCCTCCGAGTGCACGGTGTCGTACCACACCCGCGCCGGATCGGCGGACAGCACCCAGTCCAGCAGCGGTGGCCGGTCGGTCGGTTCGCAGTTGTCCGGCACGCACTGCACGGTGGGGCCCAGCTCCACCACGCCGCGGAAGCCGGGCTCGGCGCGGGCCTGCAGCAGTACATGCGGTACGCCACCGAACTCCCGTACCACCAGGGCGGCCACGCCCATTCCGCGCGGCGCGAACAGCGGCTGGTGCCAGCTGCTCACCTCGCGGTTGCCGGCCCGCACGGACACCGCGACCACGCTGAAGTAGCGGCCGTCCGGGCGGGCGATCTCGTCCGGACCGCGCCGCCACCCGTCGGCCTCCGTCTCCCGCAGGGGAATCCTGCTCACCTCGATGTCGCGGGTGGCGCGCTGCCCGGTCAGCCAGCCCAGCAGCTCGGCAGTCGGGGTGAGGGCCTCCTCCTCGGGCCCTGACGGCCACAGGAAAGGGCTCAGGCAGGACAGCACCGTCCGCACGTCCATGTTGACCACGTTGTCCCGGGCGAGGAGCTCGTGGATCTGGCCCAGGGTCAGCCAGCAGAAGTCGTCCGCGAGGGGCACCTCGGCGTCCGCGTCCACCTCGACGACCATGTTGCGGTTGCTCTTGCGGTAGAACCACGAGCCGTGCTCGGACTGCAGGACGTCGGCGACCACCCGGTGGCGCAGCGGACCGGCGAAGTACTCCAGGTAGCGCACGGGCGCGCCCTTGTGGACACCGGTGAAGTTGCTGCGGGTGGCCTGGACGGTCGGCGACAGCTGGAGCAGGTTGGGGTTGCCGGGTTCCATCTTGGCCTGCATCAGGAAGTGCGGCACCCCGTCGAAGTCCTGCATGAGGATGCCGAGGATGCCGATCTCCGGCTGCCTGATGATGGGCTGGCGCCACCGTCGGGTCTCCGTGCTCACCCGCAGTCCCTCGACGGTGAAGAACCGCCCGCTGCGGTGGCCGAGGTTGCCGGTGGCCTCGTCGAAGCTCCAGCCGTCCGCCTCGGCGAACGGCAGCCGCTCGACCCGGAAGGGATGCGCCTGCCGGCTCTCCTCCAGCCAGGCGTCGACCTTGTCCGTCGGCAGGATCGTCCCGGCCCGCTCACTCGCCGACCGTGCCAACCGGGCGGGCAGGTCCGGGTCCTCGCAGCGCAGCAGCGCCGCCGGATGCGCCGGGGCGGTCATGCGGCCGCCTTCCGGACGGCGGGCGATGCCTGCCACCAGTCCGGGTTGGCCCGGTACCAGTCGACGACGTCGGCCAGGCCCTCCTCGAAGGGCACGCGCGGGGCGTAGCCCAGCTCGTCACGGATCTTGCCGTCGTCCAGCGCGTAGCGCAGGTCGTGGCCCTTGCGGTCGGTGACGTAGCGCACCTGGCCGGGCGAGGCACCGCACAGCCGCAGCAGCAGGTCGGTGACCTGCCGGTTGGTGTGCTCGGTGCCGCCTCCGACGTTGTAGACCTCACCGGCGCGGCCGCGGGTGAGGACCAGCTGGACGGCCGCACAGTGGTCGCTCACGTGCAGCCACTCGCGGACGTTGGAGCCGTCGCCGTACAGCGGGACGGTCTCGCCCCGCAGCAGACGGGTGACGAACAGCGGGATGAGCTTCTCGGGGTGCTGGTGAGTGCCGTAGTTGTTGGAACAGCGGGTGACGGACACGTCGAGGCCGTGGGTGCGGGCGTAGGCCCGGGCCAGCAGATCACTGCTCGCCTTGGACGCCGCGTAGGGCGAGTTGGGTGCCAGCGGCCACTCCTCCGTCCAGGCACCGGACGCGATGGAGCCGTAGACCTCGTCGGTGGAGATGTGCACGACCCGTTCCACGCCGGTGCGCAGGCAGGCCTCCAGCAGGGTCTGGGTGCCGACGACGTTGGTGCGCACGAACACCGAGGGGTCGGCTATGGAGCGGTCCACGTGAGACTCGGCGGCGAAGTGCACCACCGCGTCGTGGCCGGGCAGCAGTTGGCGGAGCAGGTCGGTGTCGCAGACATCGCCCTCGACGAAGTCCAGCTGCTCGTGCCGCTCGGGCAGATTGGCCCGGTTGCCGGCATAGGTCAGCTTGTCCAGGACGGTCACCGACGCGCCTTCGTAGCCGGCGTAGCCGCCTGCCAGCACAGTGCGGACGTAGGCCGACCCGATGAACCCGGCACCACCGGTCACCAGCAGCTTCATGCGGCCACCTCCACGCGCGCGTGGTCGCCGACGATCAGCCGGTGGGAGCCGTCGGCGTCGGTGGCGCTGACGCTGGCCTCGCGGCCGATGATGGAGCTGCGGACCGACGTGACCCCGCGCACGCTGGCCCGTTCCAGCACGATGGTGTCGCTCAGCTGCACGCCGAGCAGCCGGCAGCCCTCACCGATGGAGGTGTGCGGGCCGATCGAGCTGCCCTCCACGACCGCGCCGGCGCCGACGACCGCCGGCCCGGTGATCCGGGAGCGGATGATCCGGGCGCCCTCTTCCACCACGACGGCACCGATCAGCTCGCTGTGCGCGTCGACCTCGCCGCTGACGGACGGCTTGATCCGCTCCAGGAGTTCGCGGTTGCAGGCCAGGACGTCGTCGATCTGCCCGGCGTCCTTCCAGTAGCCGCGGTAGGCGCCGGCCCGCACCTCCGCACCCCGGCTGACCAGCCACTGGATGGCGTCGGTGATCTCCAGCTCGCCGCGGGCACTGCTCTCCACGGCGGCGACGGCCTCATGGATGGCCTCGGTGAAGAAGTACACACCGACCACAGCCAGGTCGCTGACCGGCTGCTCGGGCTTCTCCACCAGGCGCAGCACCCGCCCGGTGGCGTCCACCTCGGCGACCCCGAAGGCGCGGGGGTCGGCCACCCGGTGCACCACGAGCTGGGCCGCGGGACGCCGGGCCCGGAACTCGGCGGCGATGTCGTCCACGCCCTCGGGGAGCAGGTTGTCCCCGAGGTACATGACGAAGTCGTCGTCGCCGAGGAAGTCCCGGGAGATGGCGACGCAGTGCGCGAGGCCGCGCGGGGCGTCCTGCGGGATGTACGTCAGCCGTACGCCGAACTCCGCGCCGTCACCGAGGAACTGGCTGATCTTCTCCGACCGGTCGCCGACCACGATGCCGATCTCAGTGACACCCAGACCGCGCAGTTGCTCTATGGCGTGCAGCAGGACGGGCTTGTTGGCGAGCGGCATCAGCTGCTTGGGCATCGAATGGCTGAACGGCCGCAGCCGCAGCCCCATGCCACCGGACAACACCAGTGCTTTCACCGGGGACTCCTTGTCGAAGCGTGCTGGCTCACAGCGTCTTGAGGACATCACGCAGGGCACCGATCACGGTGTTCTGGAGGTCCACGGGCAGGGAGGGGTACATCGGCAGCGAGAAGATCTCGTCGGCCAGCGCTTCGGTGACCGGCAGCGCTCCCTTGCGGTAGCCGAGGTGCTCGAAGCCGGACATGGTGTGCACCGGCCACGGGTAGCTGATGTTGAGGGAGATGTCGTACTCGCTCTTGAGGCGCTCGATGATCAGGTCGCGCTGCGGGTGGCGTACGACGTACACGTAGTAGACGTGCTCGTTGCCGGGGTTGGTTCCGGGCAGCAGCAGGCCGCCGGGGCCGGTGAGATCGGCCAGGCCTTCCTCGTAACGGCGGGCGACAGCCCGGCGGCCGGCGATGTAGGCGTCGAGGCGGGTCAGCTTGCGGCGCAGGATCTCCGCCTGCACCTCGTCCAGGCGGCTGTTGTGGCCGGGGGTCTGGACGACGTAGTAGACCTCCTCCATGCCGTAGTAGCGCAGCCGGCGCAGGGCGGCGTCGGCGTCGACGTCGGCAGTGAGGACCGCGCCACCGTCGCCGTAGGCGCCGAGGACCTTGGTCGGGTAGAAGCTGAACGCGGCCGCGTCACCCATCGTGCCGGCCAGCCGGCCGTGCCGGCGGGCGCCGTGGGCCTGGGCGCAGTCCTCGACGAGGGCGAGTCCGTGTTCGGCGGCGAGGGCCTGCAGGGGCGCCATGTCCACGCACTGCCCGTACAGGTGCACCGGCAGCAGGGCCTTGGTGCGCGGAGTGATCGCGGCGGCGACCTGGGCGGTGTCCATGAGGAAGTCCTCGGCGCGGACGTCGACGAAGACGGGGGTGGCGCCGGCGCCGGCGATGGCCACGACGGTGGGGGCGGCCGTGTTGGACACGGTGATCACCTCGTCGCCGGGCCCGATGCCGAGCGCTTCGAGGGCGAGCTTGACGGCATTGGTGCCGTTGTCGACGCCCGTGCAGTGACGTACACCGTGATAGGCGGCGAACTCGGCCTCGAAGCCGCTGACGCTCTCGCCGAGCACCAGGCGCCCCGAGGCGAAGACCTTCTCGACCGCGTCGAGGATGTCGGCGCGCTCGGCCTGGTATTCCGGAAGGTAGTCCCAAACATACGTGCTCATGAGGGGTATGGCTCTCCAAGCCTTGAGAGGTGGGGGGTTGTGGGGGTCAGGCGGCCGCGGCCACTGCGGATTCGATGAGGTCGCAGGCCGTGTCCACGCCCCGTTCGGCGCGGACGCGCTCACCGAGGAGGTTGGCCCGTTCAGCGGGCCGGGGGTCGTCCAGGACGGCCGTCACGGCCTGCCGCAGCCGCTCGCCGGTCATCCGCTGGAACGGCACCGGGTCCGGCGCGACGCCGAGTTCGGCCAGTCGTGCCGCCCAGTACGGGCCGTCGGCCCAGCACGGCACGGTCACGTGCGGTACGCCGGCGCGCAGCGCGTCGGCGGTGGTGCCGAAGGCCGCCCCGTGGATCACCGCGGCCGCCCTCGGGAAGAGCCAGCCGTAGTCCACTTCCTGGACCCGGAACACGTCGTCGGAGGCGGTGCCTTCGGGGCCACCCACCACGACCAGGCGCCGCCCGGCGTGGCGTACCGCGTCCCGCACGGCGTGGAAAGTCTCCTCGCCGTACACCGGCCAGGCGCTGCCCAGGGCCAGCACCAGCGGCCGGGAGCCGCTGTCGAGAAAGTCCACCAGATCGGCGGGCGGCACCTGCTCGGGGCGTTCCCAGACCCAGTAGCCCGTGACGTGGGCGCGGGCCGGCCAGTCGGCCGGGGGCGGCAGGAAAGCGGGGCTGTAGGGATAGAGCACGGGGTGCTCGACGCCGAGCGCACCCATCGGCGACTCCTTCAGCGGTGGCAGCCCGCGACGGGTGCGGACCTTGTTGACGGCCGGGCGGTGCACGGCCCACTCCAGCTGGGCGGACATGGCGTGCGTGAACCGGGTGTAGGCCTGCCCGAGCGGCAGGTCGGGGGTCTTGTACGCGCGAAACTCCCGGGTCGCGGTCATCGGCCACCAGTTGACGGTGCCCCAGGGCGCGGTGGCGCCCGAGAATCCGTAACCGCGGCAGATCATCGAGGTGAGCACGAAGTCGCAGCCCTCGGCGGCCTCCTGCATCCGCTCCACGGAGTGGGCGAACTCCTCCGTGGTGGGCCGCTTCATCACCAGCGCGGTGCGCAGCGACGAGGCGCTCTTGCGGATCGACCGGATGACGTCCGGGTCGGCGAAGTGGTCGGCGCTCGTTCCGGGTATCTCCCGGAACTCCAGACCGGCCAGCTCGACCATCGCCTTGAAGTCGGTCGACGTGGCGACGCTGACCTCGTGTCCGCGTCGGCGCAGACCGATGCCCAGCGCCACGAAGGGATGCACGTCACCGCGCGTTCCGAACGTCTGCAACGAAACCTTCACTGGACCTCCAGCACGTTTTTCCGGTACCACCGCGCGGTGTCCCGCAGGCCGTCCCTCAGCGGACGCGGCGTGAAATCGACGACCTTGTGGAATCGCTCGAGATCGAGCTCCCGCCGGGCCGCCCCGACGGGCTTGTCGGGGTCGAACCGGATCCGGTCCTTCTCCTGGTCGGTGGCCTCCGCGACGAGGTACGCCAGGTCCCGGATGGAAACCGACTCCGGCGTCCCGACGTTGAGCGCCGGATACTCCCCGGAACGCACCATGCACAGCACCGCGCGCACCAGGTCCTGCACGTGGATGAAGGTCCGCAACTGGCTTCCGTCGCCCCAGACCTCGACGTCCTGTCCGGCGGCGAGCCGCATCAGCATGTTCGGGATGACGTGGTTCGTCGTCGTGGCGAAGTCGTCGCGCGGCCCGTACACGTTGGTGGGTCGCGGCGTGAAGATGTTCATCCCGAACTGCGTGCGGTACAGGTCCGCGAGCACCTCGGTGAACACCTTCGACATCCGGTAGCCGTTCGGCGAGAACTCCATGTGCCGCCGGTGGTCGTCCTCCTCGCGCGGGGGCCGCGTGCCGTCGTACGAGTAGATCTCGGCCGAACTGATCAGCACCACGTCGGGGACAGCACGGTCACGGGCGAGGTTGAGCACATGGGAGGCGATGCGGGTGTTCTCGTCGAGCACGCGGCCCGACTCCTGCAACAGGAAGTGCTGGTTGCCGTCCAGGGTCGCGCAGTTGACGACCATGTCGAGCGCCGGGACCGTGTCCGCGGCCGCCCGTAGCGCCCGCTCGTCGAGGACGTCGACCTTCAGGGTCGTCAACGCCTCGGTGACGGGCAGCTCGGCCCGTATCTCCGGGCGCTCCCGGCGGTACAGGCACAGCACCCGTGCGCCCAGGCCCAGCAGTTCCTCGACGAAGTGGGAGCCGACGAAGCCCAGTCCCCCGGTGACCAGGACCGTGCGGCCCGCCCAGTGTCCCGCCGCCATCTCAGAACCGCTCCGCATACGCCTCGATCGCGTCCGCCGCCGCGGCCGCGCCGCCCTCGGCGCGCGCGTTTGCGGCCACGGCGGCCACCCGCTGCCGGATCCCGGCGTCTTCGGCCGCCGTCAGGACCGCCTCGCGCAGCGCCTCGGGCGAGGCCTCCAGGCGGGCGACGCGCACGCCGAGGCCCAGATCGGCGATGCGCCGTGCGGTGAAGTCCAGTTCGACCGACTGCGGCACGGCCACCAGCGGGACACCGGCCGCGAGCGACTCCATCGTGGAGCGGATGCCCGCGTGCGTGACGAAGACCGCGGCGTGCTCCAGCACGGCACGCTGGGGCACCTGCCGGTGCACCTCCCAGGTGTCCGGTACGACGCCCAGGTCGGCGGGGTCGACGTGCTCGCCGGTCGCCATCACCACGTGGAAGGGCAGGTCGGCGAAGGCCTTCAGGCAGGCACGGTAGAAGTCGGGCCGCTCGTTGAACAGCGTGCCGAGGGCGATCAGCAGCACCGGCCGGGCACCCTGCGGCGGCTGCCACGAGACGGCTTCGCCGCTGCCCGCGGTGGCGGCCGGGCCGACGAAGACGTACCGCTCGTCGAAGGTGTCCGCGGCGGGCTGGAACTCCCTGGTCACGAACACGACATTGAGGGCCTCCGGCACGCCGAGGATGTCTCCGGGGCCGGGCACGGACAGACCGTGCCCGGTGCGGAACTCGGCCAGTTTCATGCCGAATTCGAGCAGCGCCGGATGCTGCGGGTCCATCGCCGGGAACTCCTGCGCCAGTGCCGCGACCACCGAGAAGTGCTCATTGGAGGCGAGCATCGGAATCAGCTGGGCGGCCGGCTTCTCCCATTTCTCGGCCAGCACCCGGCCGGAGAAGTTCATGAGGGTGTCGTAGACCACCACGTCCGGGCGGTCCTCGGCCAGCTCCCGCTCGGCGGCGGCCGTGGCCGCGATGTTCTCCCGGAGCATCTGGAGCGGTCCCGCCGCCATCTCGTCCGCCGACATCTCCGGCGGCACGCTGCGGTCGGCCGACCAGACCGACTCGTACGTGACGACGCGGGCACCGGCCGCCGACACGGAGCGCGCGAAATGGTCCGTGGTGACATAGGTGACCCGGTGTCCGCGGCCGACGAGATCGGCGACGACGGGAAGGGTGTGGTTCACATGCCCGTGGTACGGGGCTCCGAGAACGGCGATGTGCTTGGTCACAGTCCTGACTTTCGTTGGGTCTTTGCTTCGCTTTGGTACGGACACTCGACGGGCGCTCAGCCGACGGTTCCGTTCGCGGTGATTTCGGTGAGCCATTCCTCGACGACGCCGGCGGTGTCTCCGGCGTGTTCCTCGACGATGCTGAAGTGGTTTCCGGGCACGTCCCGCGCGGTGTGGACGAACTTCCAGTCGACGCGCAGCATCACCGTGTCGTCTTGCACCGCCCCGGACGCCGACGGCATCGGCTCGGTGGCGCGCACCAGCAGAGTCGGCGTCTTGACGGGCTCCGGCCGCCAGTCGGCCAGGAGGCGGTGGTAGCCGCCCATGGCGGTCAGCCTGACGTCGTTCATGATGCCGCCGCCCAGCTTCCGCTCCCGGTCGAAGGCCACGCCGAGCATCGCCGCGCCGACCTCCGCGTTGTCCGCGTCGTCCTCGGGCCACGGCACGTCCAGCAGGACCAGGGCCGCGGGCTGTGTGCCGAGGCTCTCCAGGCGCGCGGTCACGGCGTGCGCGATCTGCCCGCCCGCGGAGTGCCCCACCAGAACGAACGGCTCCTCACCGGCGATCCGGCGCAGCGTCTGCACGTGCAGTTCGGCCAGTGCCGCCATGTCGGCGGGGATGCACTCGCCGGGCAGGTAGCCCGGCTGGGGCAGCACCGTGATGTCCCGGCGGCCGCGGAAGCGCTCCGCAAAACGGGCGTACTGCTGGGGCCCGGCGGTCGCCACCACGGCCGGCAGGCAGAACAGCCGGGGCCGTTCCTCGCCGGCCGCCAAAGGCACCGGCTCCGGCGCGTGACCCGCGGCCGACGCGACGTCGAAGGCGTCCCGCAGCCGGGAGGCCGCCATGATCAGCTCATTGCCCGCGACATGCCGCCCTTCGGCGAACGACTGCCGGAACATCGCCTCGATCCCGCCCGGCGCCTGCCCGCCCGCAGCCGCCTCCCGCGTCAACTCCCCCCGCAGATGGGCCGCCACGGCAGCCGGCCTGGTGTACTCGAAGAGGAACGACGCGGGCAGCCGCAGTCCGGTGGCCGCATTGAGCCGGTTGCGCAGCTCCATCGCCATCAGCGAGTTGAAGCCCAGCTCGAAGAAGCCACGCTGGGCCTCCACCGCGTCCGGTCCGGACAGCCCGAGGACCGCGGCCGTCTCGGCGTGCACCAGTTCGGTGAGCACCCGCAGCTGCTCTGCCTCCGCCAGCCCGGCCAGCCGGACGGCGAGCCCCGGCTCGCCCGCGTCGCCGGCGGACACCGCGGTGCGGCGTGCCGGAACGGGGCGACGGATCACGGTACGCACCGGGCCGGAGCCGTCCGGATCCATCGGCCCGCCGAACTCCGCGAACTCCGCCGGATCCAGGGCGGTCAGCGCCACCAGCCCCACCGAGGCGACGGCCGCGCCGCTCGGGTCGGCCAGCTCGACGGACACGCCCTCCGGCCGTCCGCCGCCGCCGATCCGCACCCTCAGCCGCTCCGCCCCCACCGCGTGCAGGACGACGTCCCGCCACACCGTGGGCACCAGCAGCCGGTCCGTGTCCCCGCCGCCGTCCGCCACGCACCGCGCGACCTCCAGGGCCGCGTCGAGCAGTGCCGGATGCAGGCCGTAGCGGGCAGCCTCCGCCCACTGCCCCTCGGGCAGGCTCACCTCGGCGAACATCTCGCCGTCGGCGCCCCGCCACAGGGCGTCCACCCGATCCGTCTCCACCCGGGCCGCCCCCGCCGGAGGCCAGGCGGCCGGTTCCCACTGCGGCACCGGCGCAGCGGCCCGCACCAGCAGCCCGGTGGCGTGGCAGGCCCACGGCGTACCCGGGCCGGCATCCTCGGCGCGTGAGTGGACGCCGAAGGTACGCCGCCCCTCCGCGTCTGCCTCGGTCACCCGCACCCGCAACTGCACGGCGCACCGTGCGCGCAGCATCAGCGGCTCCCGGAGTGTCAGTTCGGCCACCGTGTCGCAGCCGACCTGGTCACCCGCGTGAACAGCCAGCTCCACGAACGCCGTCGCGGGCAGCAGCACGCTCTCGCCCTCGCCGGCCAACCAGGAATGGGCCTGTGCCGACAGGCGTCCGGTCAGCACGACCCCGTCCGCCTCCGGCAGTTCGACCGCCGCCCCGAGGAGCGGATGCCCGGCCGGCAGCAGCCCGACGGCTCCGACATCACCCGCGGGCGAGGGGTCGACGGTCAGCCAGTAGCGGCTGCGCTGGAAGGCGTAGGTGGGCAGGTCGACGTGGTGGGCGCCGGTGCCGGTGAAGGCCTGGGCCCAGTCGACGTCGATGCCGTGGACCCATAGCTCACCCAGGGAAGTCAGGAAGCGGTCCGGGCCGCCGTCGTCGCGGCGCAGGGTGCCGGTGACGACCGCGTCGTCGGCGGTGTCCTGGATGCTCATCGCGAGCACCGGGTGCGCCGACACCTCGACAAACGCCGTGTGGTCCTGGCCCGCCAGGGCGCGGACCGCCTCCTCGAAACGGACCGTGCGGCGCAGGTTGCGGTACCAGTACCCGGCGTCCAAAGCCTCGGTGTCGATCCAGTCGCCCTCCACCGTGGAGAAGAACGGGATCGTGGAGGTCTGCGGACGCACCTCGGCCAGGACCCGGGCCAGCTCCCCCTCGATCCGCTCCACATGGGAGGTGTGAGAGGCGTAATCCACCGGGATACGACGAGCACGCACACCGTCGGCCTCGCAAGCGGCGATCAGCTCGTCCAGGGCCTGCGGTTCACCCGCCACCACCACCGAGGTGGGGCCATTGAGCGCCGCGATCTCGATACGACCGTCCCAGCCGGCGATCCGCTCGGCAGCCTGCCCGGCGTCCAGAGCCACGGACACCATGCCACCGTCACCAGCCAGGCTCGCCGCGATCGCCTGCGAACGCAGCGCCACGACCCGGGCACCGTCCTTGAGGGTCAGCCCACCCGCCACACAGGCAGCAGCGATCTCACCCTGCGAATGGCCGAGCACGGCAGCGGGTTCGACGCCGTAGGAACGCCACAGGGCGGCCAGCGACACCATGACGGCCCAGGACAGCGGCTGCACCACATCGACGCGCGCCAGCGACGGAGCACCAGAAGCCCCCCGCAGGACCGCCTCCGCATCCCAGTCCACAAACTGGGCCAACGCCTGGGCACACTCGGCGAACCGCTCCGCGAACACCGGCGCGGAATCGATGAGTTCCACACCCATCCCGGCCCACTGCGCACCCTGACCCGGGAAGACGAACACCACCCGGCCACCAGAACCCGACCCAGCATTCACGTCACCCAGCCCAGCCAGGAGTTCACCGCGCTCACGGCCGACCACAACCGCCCGATGCTCGAACCGCGCCCGGCCCGCCAGCGTGAACCCCACACACGCCGCAGAGAACTCCGGCTCCTCCCCGAGGTGAGCGAGCAGCCTCGCCGCCTGCTCCCGCAGCGCACCGGCACTGCGCGCGGACAGCACCCACGGCACCGCCACCGGCTCCACCACAGCCGACGCCTCGACCTCCGGCGCCTGCTCAAGAATCACATGCGCGTTCGTGCCACTCACGCCGAAGGACGAGACACCCGCCCGACGCGGCTCTCTCGTCTCCGGCCAGGCGCGTGCCTCCGTCAGCAGCTCCACCGAGCCCGCCGACCACTCCACCTTCGACGACGGCACACCCACATGCAGCGTCCGCGGCAGCACCCCGTGCCGCATCGCCTCGACCATCTTGATCACGCCCGCGACACCGGCGGCGGCCTGAGTGTGCCCGATGTTCGACTTGACGGACCCGAGCCAGAGCGGCCGGTCCCGGTCCTGGCCGTAGGTCGCGATCAGCGCCTGCGCCTCGATCGGGTCACCGAGGGTCGTCCCCGTGCCGTGGGCCTCGACGGCGTCCACGTCACCGGTCGACAGCCCGGCGTTCGCCAGGGCGGCGCGGATCACCCGCTGCTGCGACGGCCCGTTCGGCGCCGTGAGGCCATTGCTCGCACCGTCCTGGTTCACGGCCGAGCCGCGCACGACCGCCAGCACCGGATGCCCGTTCCTCCGCGCGTCCGACAACCGCTCCAGGACCAGCATGCCCGCGCCCTCGCCCCAGCCGGTGCCGTCCGCGTCGTCGGAGAAGGACCGGCAGCGGCCGTCCGCTGACAGCCCCCGCTGGCGGCTGAACTCCACGAGGAGACCGGGGCTCGTCATGACGCTCACGCCGCCGGCCAGGGCCAGGGTGCACTCGCCCGACCGCAGCGCCTGCACCGCCAGGTGCAGCGCCACCAGCGACGACGAGCACGCGGTGTCCACGGACAGAGCGGGTCCTTCGAGGCCGAGGGCGTAGGACAGCCGGCCGGAGACGACGCTGGCCGCGATGCCCGTGGCCAGATAGCCCTCGGACTCCTTGGGCGAACGCTGCATCAGCGTGCTGTAGTCCTGGCCGTTCGTGCCCGCGAATACGCCGGTCCTGCTGCCGCGCAGGCTGGTGGGGTCGATGCCCGCGCGTTCGATGGCCTCCCAGGACGTCTCCAGCAGCAGCCGCTGCTGCGGGTCCATGGCGACGGCCTCGCGGGGGGCGATGCCGAAGAAGACGGGGTCGAAGTCTGCGGCGTTCTCCAGGAAGGAGCCGGTCCGCACGTAGGTCGTGCCGATGTGGTCCGGGTCCGGGTCGTAGAGGCTGTCGATGTCCCAGCCGCGGTCCGCCGGGAATTCCACGATCGCGTCGCTGCCGGAGTCCAGCATCCGCCACAGTCCCTCGGGGGAGTCCGCGCCCCCGGGAAAGCGGCAGCCCATGCCGATGACGACGATGGGGTCGTCGTCGGCCGCGGGCGCGGCGGGAACCGGCTCCGCCTCGGGGACCTGGTCCGTCGTACCGAGGAGTTCGGCCAGCAGGTACTGGGCGAGCGCGGTGGGCGTGGCGTAGTCGAAGACCAGGGTGGCCGGAAGGGCGAGGCCGGTCTCGGCGGCGAGCCGGTTGCGCAGTTCCACGCCGGTCAACGAGTCGAAGCCGGTCTCCTTGAAGGGACGCCCGGCACCGATGACGTCGGCGGAGGCGTGGCCGAGCACCTGGGCAGCGCATCCGCGTACCAGGTCGAGCACTGCCTTGTGCCGGTCGGCCGGGGCGACGCCGGCCAGCCGCCGGGGCAGGGCCGTACCGTCCTGGGCGGTCGCCGCGTGCTGTCGGGTGACGGCGCGGCGCGTGGCGCGCGGTGCCAGCGCGCGCAGGGCGGCCGGGAGGTGGCTGCTCGCGCGCAGGGCCGCGCGGTCCAGTCGTACCGGCACGAGCGCGGGCCGTCCGGCGGTCAGGGCCGCGTCGAACAGCGCAAGGCCCTGGTCGGCGGAGAGCGGCAGGATGCCCTCGCGGGCGATCCGGGCCAGGTCGACCTCGCCGAGGTCACCGCCCATGCCGCCGAGTTCCGGCTCCCACAGGCCCCAGGCCAGGGAGACGGCGGGCAGGCCGAGGGCGTGCCGGTGGGCGGCCAGCGCGTCGAGGAAGGCGTTGGCGGCCACGTAGTTGCCCTGTCCGGCGCCTCCGAAGGGGGACGCCGCCGACGAGAAGAGCACGAAGGCGCGCAGGGGCAGGTCGGCGGTCAGCTCGTGCAGGTGCCAGGCCGCGTCGACCTTCGGACGCAATACGGCGTGCAGGTCGTCCGGGGTGAGCGTGCTCACGAGGCCGTCCGCGACGACGCCGGCCGTGTGCACGACCGCGGTCAGCCGGTCACCGATCGAGCCCACCAGCTCGGTCATGGCCTCGCGGTCGGCGGCGTCGGCGGCCACCATCCGCACGCTCAGGCCGAGCGCGTCCAGTTCACCGAGCCACTCCGTCCAGCGCGGGTCGCGCCCGGAGCGGGAGACCAGCACAAGTTCCCTTACGCCGTGGGCTTCGGCGAGGTGGCGGACCACCAGCCGGCCCAGGCCGCCTGTCGCACCGGTGACGAGGACCACGCCGTCGGCGAGAGAGCCGGTGCGTGCCGGGGGGGTGAGTTCGACGGGCTTGAGGCGGGCTACATACACACGGCCGTCTCGGACCGCGGCCCACGGCTCCTCGCGCGCGGCGAGGCCCGCGCGGAGCGTCTCGGTGTCGACGGACGCGGTTCCTGTACCTGTCGCCGTCACCTCGGCTTCGAGCAGGGCGAACCGCCCCGGGTTCTCCGACTGGGCGGAGCGCATGAGTCCGCGCACCGGCTCGGCCACCAGCTCGGTGTCCGTCCCGGCCGGCTCCGACCGGGTCACCACGACGAGCCGGGAGTCCATGGTCCGTGGGTCGGCCAGCCAGTCCTGGAGCACCTCCAGCAGGCGCTGCGTGACGGCGTGCACCCGCTCGGGCAGCGGGCGCCGCGGATCACCGCTGCCCGGCTCGTAGACGACGACCGGCGGCAGCGCCCGGCCGGCCGGCAGACCGGCTATGACCTCGTACGGGCGCCACTCCACCGGAGCATCCAGCGGGCGGCCTGGCGCCAGGACCCATTCCACCTCGAACAGCGAGTCCCTCTCGACGGGAGCCGCAGCGGCGGGCAGTTCGTCGGCCGCGAGCGGGCGCAGCGCCAACTCCTCGACGGCCAGTACGGCCGCCCCGTCGTCGTCGGCGGCGCTGAGCTTCACGGTCTGCGCGCCCGCGGGTGTCAGACAGACGCGCAGGGAACGGGCCCCGGCCGCGTGGGCGCGCACCCCGCGGACCGCGTGCGCGAGGAGCTGTGCGGCGGAGGTGACGGTGTCGAGGCGATCGGCGAGTTGCAGAGCCGTGTCCAGCACGGTGGGGTGTACCCCGTACCGGTCGGCGTCCGCGTCGTCCTGCGCGCCCTCCGGGAGGCGCACCTCCGCGTACAGCCGTCCCTGGGCCTCCCAGACCGGCCCTACGCCGTCGGGCACCGGCCCGGCCACCTCTACGGCGCCCGCTGGGGGCCAGGAAGTGAGGTCGGCCTCGGGCGGTGCGGTGGCGTCGTCCCAGGGGGCCAGCGTGCCAACGGCGTGCTCACGCCAGCCGTCCTGGCCGGTGGCGGTGGCGTCGGCGCGTGCGTGGACGCGCAGCGAACGGCGTCCCTCGGCGTCCGGCGCCGCGAGGGCGAGCTGGACGACCGTGCCTCCGGCTGCGGGTACGACGATCGGCGCGGACACGGTCAGTTCCCCGATCACCGGCGCCTGCACCTGCTCACCGACGTGGGTCAGCAGATCGACCAGGGCCGCCGTCGGAAGCACCGTGACGTCACCGACACGGTGGTACGTCAACCAGGGCTGCGCCTGCTGCGAGAGGCGAGCGGTCCAGAGCAGGTCCCCTTCCCCGGCGACCTCCAAGGTCGCGCCGAGCAACGGGTGTTCGGCCACATCCAGACCTACGGCCCGCAGGTCGCCGCGGCTTGCGTCGGTGCCGTCCTCCAGCCAGTAGCGGTGGCGTTGGAAGGCGTAGGTGGGCAGGTCGACACGGGTGGCACCGGTACCGGTGAACACCGCCTTCCAGTCCACGTCCACACC